>NZ_JBVJIJ010000010.1:0-11828 GCF_055586325.1 Dactylosporangium sp. NPDC051087
AAGTTGTGTCCACAACGCACAGACGATCACGCGGTGGCCGTGCTCTGTCCAGCCCCGTCAACCAGCAACATCCCGAACGGCGGCTGCCGTACTAGGGTTCGACGGTGTGGACACCACCCGCACCCCGGCAGGCTGGCGGCACCTGCCGCCCCCGGCCCGGGCGATCGCGACCGCCGCCTCCGCCGCCGTCGAGGCCGCGCAGGGCCGCGACGAGGAGGCGTTCGACACGGCGGCCGAGCAGCTCGCCGCCCTCGACGCGGTGCAGGTCGGCCTGGTCCTCGGCGTCGTCGTCCGCTCGCTGCTGGAGGATCTGCACCCCGACGGCCTCGACGGCGACGACGTGCGCGCCGCACTGGAGCGGGCGGTGCGCTCCGCGGCGCAGTGGCAGGACGTCGACCCGCAGGTCATGGTCGTGCTGCTGGTGGGCGCCCTCGGCGTGCAGGACGAGGGCGACGACGAGGCCCGCCCGGCCCCGCTCGCCCTGGCCAGGCACGCCCCGCTGCTGCTCGCCGACCTGCTCGGCCCGCGGCCGTTCCCGCGGTATCTGCAGGCCGCGTTCACCGAGATCGAGCGGGCCCAGACCCACGACCTGTGAAAACGCCTGAAGCCGGTGGCCGCTCGGCGGCACCGGCTTCAGCTGTGGACGTCGCGGCCTACTTGGACGGCTCGGGCAGGTCGCAGTTGATCTTGGGGTTGACACCGAGGTAGTTCAGCGGCCCGGCGACGATCGTCACGAGGATCGTGCCGGTCTTCGCGCAGTTGGTGTCCTCGCTGTCGAAGTAGCCGCGCTGCCCGGCCGCGATCACGCCGATGATCAGCCAGATGACGAGGATGACCCCGCCGATACCGGATCCTCTGCCCACGGGAGTGCCTCCATCTATCCAACGAACTCGTCAACTTCGAATCGACGGTTGGATACCCCGGAACCCCTCTGACGCAAACCCGCCCCGGTGATCTTCGTCGCTGTCCGGTTGGCAGCAATGGGGGAGTCAGAGGCGGCGGGCCGCTCGTACGGTTCGACTCGTTCCTGAACCACCTGATGCAGCATTCGAAGGAGTCACCAGATATGAGCGACGACTACGTTCCCTTCACCACCGACCTCGACGGTGACGGCGTGGCGGACCAGGCCGTGATCTACACCACCGAGGACGGTGGCAACCTGCTCGTCGGCGACCTCGACGGCGACGGCGAGGCGGACTTCGCGGCGATCGACGAGAACGGCGACGGCGTCTACGAGCAGTCCTACAACGCCCTCACCGACGAGTACACCGACCTGACCGCAGCGGACTCCGAGGACCCGGCCGACTACGACGGCTCGGGCGGCAACCTCGACGGCGACGTGGCCCAGTACGACACGGCCGGCTACGACGGCTCGGGCGGCAACCTCGACGGCGACGTCAGCGGCGGCATGAACACCGCCGAGGGCACCATCTCCGCGGGCGACGACACCGACACCGCCGGCGACACGTCCGCGGCGGCGGGTTCGAGCGGCGGCTACTACGACGCGGCGGCCGTCTCCGACATGCTGGCCATGCAGCACGAGACCAACATGGCCGTCATCAACAACATCTGACCCCTGGCACCGGGCGTGCCGTATACAGGACGGGCGCGGTGCCGAGGGGTGCCGCGCCCGCCCGTACAGCTGGAGCACAACCGTGTCAGAGCTCAGCCTGCTCATCGTCGTCGACCTGGTCGGTATCGCCGTGTTCGCGGCGTCGGGCGCGACCGCCGGGGTGGCGAAGCGGCTGGACCTGTTCGGCGTCGTGTTCGTCGGCTTCATGGCGGCGCTCGGCGGTGGCATCCTGCGCGACGTGTTCGTCAACGTGCAGCCGTTCGCGTTCGTCGACTGGCGCTACGCGGCGGTCGCCGTCGTCACGTCCGCGGCGACGTTCTGGCTGCACCCGACGGTCAGCCGGCTGTACTGGACGGTCCAGGTCCTCGACGCGGCCGGGCTGGGCCTGTTCACGGTGACCGGCACGCTGAAGGCGCTCGACGCCGGTGTCCCGCCCGTCGGCGCCTGCATCATCGGCATGATCACCGGGATCGGCGGCGGCCTGATCCGCGACCTGCTCACCGGCGAGATCCCCACCGTGCTGCGCCGGGAGATCTACGCCGTCGCCGGCCTGACGGGCTGCGCCTCGGTCGCGGCGCTGGACGCGCTGCGCGTGCAGCGCCCGGTGAGCATCGCCCTCGCCGCGGTCCTCGTCTTCGTGCTCCGGATGGTGGCCCTGCGCCGCAACTGGTCGGCCCCGACACCGTCGTGACGCGATCGCGTGATCCTGACACGAGGTGGCAGGAATGGGCGGCAGGATGAGGGCATGTCTGGATTCGCCACGCTCATCATGGTCAACATCGACTGCGCCGAGCCGCCGGTGCTCGCCACCTTCTACAGCGAGGTCCTCGGCTGGGAGGTGACCCACACCCAGGCCGAATACGCGATGATCAGCGACGGCAGCACGTCGATCGGCTTCGGGCAGATCGAGGGCTACACCGCGCCGACCTGGCCGGAGGGCCCGGTGGCCAAGCAGTTCCACCTCGACTTCTACGTCGACGACCTCGCCGACGCCGAGGCGCGCGCCGTCAAGCTCGGCGCGACCCGCCCCGACTTTCAGCCCGCGCCGGACCGCTACCTGGTCCTGCTCGACCCGGCCGGCCACCCCTTCTGCGCCTGCCTGCGGTCGTGAGCCTCATTTCGTGAGGGAAGAGCCCGACACCGACGGGGGCCGGGCGCCGAGGAAGAAGATGCCGGGGAAGCCCGACGTCTCGAACCCGGCGCTCGGGTTCTTCCGCAGCGTCGAGCTCTCGATGGACATCGTGCCGGTGCGGTCGTTGCTGACGAAGAACACCGCGCCGCCGCCCTCGTTGGCCTTGTTCTGCTCGACGAGCGTTCCGGCGAGCCGGACGGTGAAGAGGTTGCCGTCGCAGTAGATCGCGCCGCCGCTGCCACCGCCCGGCGTGCCGCCGCGGGCCGGGTTGGCGCCCTTGCCGACCGCCGAGTTGTAGGACAGCACGCTGTTGAGCACCACCCACGACACGCCGATGCTGCTGAGCGCGCCGCCGTTGGCGCACACGCCGCCCTGGCCTGAGGCGCCGCCGAAGGTGCTGCCCACCACGTACACCGGCTGGTTGTGATACTGGCTGAGCACCCGGATCGCGGCGCCGCCGAGGTCCGGCCCGGTCTGGTCGCAGCGGTTGCGCACGAAGCGCGAGTTGACCACCTTGAACCTGCCGCCGCGCACGAAGATCGCGCCGCCGCCGCCACCCTCGGCGGTCTCGCCGGTGGAGTTGCCGTCGGCGAACGTCAGGTTCTGCACCGTCAGCGACGGGTGGTCCTGGTCCTGGCAGTGCGACGTGGTCCAGCCCTGCTTCTGGTCGCAGGTGTTCATGTACAGGATGCGCCGCTTGCCCTCGCCGCTGAGCGTGACCTTCCCGCCACCGTCGAGCACGATCTTCGCGCCCTGGGTGTTCTTGATCTTCGCGGTGGCCTTCATCGCGATCGTCACGGGCGCCGGCCCGCAGTTGAACGTGATGACGCCACCCGCACCGACCGCGGCCACGACCGCCTCGGACGTGCAGCTCGCGGCGGTGCCGTTGCCGATCGTCCTGGCCGGCCTGGACGTGTCGGCGGCGCGGGCCTCCGCCGGGACGCTCGCCTTCCCGTTGGGATTGCCGTTGACCTGCGGCGGCGCCGCCGACCGGCGCAGCTCACGCTCCCAGTCCAGGGCCGCGGCCTCCAGGGCCTCCGGGTCCAGGTCGAGGGTGACCGGGTAGTCGTAGGTGCGCGTCCGCTCCTCGCCGAGCCACGGCGGCGCCGCGGCCAGGGAGAACCCGACCGTGACCCGGGGCTGCAGGTGGTCGTGCTCCTCCAGCGTGAAGGTCAGGGCCGGCGCCGCGAACGCCAGCCGGTCCGGCAGATCGAGGCGGCCCTTCGCGGCCTCCAGCAGCCAGCCGCCGAGGGTCGCCGCCTCGGCCGTGGTCAGGCACGCGGCACGGAACGTCCACGCCCGCCCGTCCCCGGCGTCGACGATCCCGTCGACCGGCAGCGGCGCGTCCGGGTCGTCCGGGTCGTCCGGGGTGCCGGCGATGCGGAGCTCGACGCTGCCGCCGCCCGGCGCTTCCAGCTTCACGACGGCCTCACCGCGCAAACAGTCACCAGGTCAGCATCGCAAGCGGGCGACCCCGGGCGCACCGGACGTTCGGCGGACGCTCCGGGTCGCTACGGTGACGGGATGACCACGGTGACGATATGAGCGGGCGTCCACACCTGGCGGAGCTGCTCGACATGGCGCCGCACCCCGAGGGCGGCTGGTTCCGGGAGACGTGGCGCTCCGCGGTGACGTTCTCCCCGGACGGCTACGACGGCCCGCGCAGCGCGGCGACGGCGATCTACTTCCTGCTGCACCCGGGGGAGGAGTCGGCGTGGCACGTGGTGCGCTCCGACGAGCTGTGGTTCTGGCACTCCGGCGGACCGCTCGCCCTGCGTCTCGGCGGCTCCGGCGACCAGCCCGGCGAGGGGCCGACCACGCTGCTCGGCGGTGACGTCGCCGCGGGGGAGCGGCCCCAGGTGCTGATCCCCGCGGGGGTGTGGCAGGCGGCGGTGCCGACCGGCACCGAGCCGGTCCTGGTCAGCTGCGTCGTGGCGCCCGGCTTCGACTTCGCCGACTTCCGGCTGGCGACCTGACCGTACGGTCACACGCACGCGAAAGACGGTCCACATCGGACACTCGTGCCGTCCGATGTGGACCGTCCCTTTGGTTGCCCGGCTCAGCCGATCCGCCTCGCGAAGCTGAAGGCGTAGATCGGTGAGACCTTCACCCCGTCGCGCTCGGTGGAGGCGTGCACCATCCGGCCCCCGCCGATGTAGATGCCGACGTGGCCCGCCGCCGGGAACACCAGGTCCCCGGGGCGCAGCTCGCCCCGGCCGACCGGCCGGCCGACCCTGGCCAGGCCGCCGGTCTGGTGCGGCAGGGAGATCCCGGCCCGCCCGTACGCGGCGGCGACCAGTCCCGAGCAGTCGAACCGGTCGGGGCCGGACGAGCCGAACCCGTACCGCTTGCCGACCTGCGCGAGCGCGAACCCGACCACCCCGCCGCCACCCCCGGCGGCCACCGGTGTCGTGATCGGTGGTGCCGTGGCGCGTCTCGGTGTGCCGGGCGTGCCGGGTGTGCCTCGGGTGGCGCGTGGTGCCGTGGTGCGCGGCCGGCCCGGTCCCGTGCGCGGCGTGGCCTTCTTGGGCCGGGCCGCCTGCGTGGACCTCGCCCGCTTCGCCGCCCGGGACCCCGCGGTCGCCCCCGCGACGACCGCCGCCGGGGATGTCGTTGCCGTCTCGGGAACGGCGGCCGGTGCGCCGGCCTGGACCGCGGCCTCCGTGAGTGCGAGCCGGGTCCGCATCGCGTCCCGGCGGGCGGCCCGCAGGTCGCGCAGCTCCGCACGGGCGTCGACCGCTGCCTGGTGGTGGGCCCGGTAGTAGGCGATGGCGTGGATCCCGGCGGGCGGGTCGGCCAGCGAGCTGACCGGGCTGGCGTGCCCCGCCTCGCCGGACCCGCCGGCCGCGTGTGCCGGCGCGCTCCCAGCCACTCCGCACAGCATCACGCAGAGCACGGTGCCGAGGCCTTTCCGGAGGTTGGAACTCAGTCTGTGCGCCGCCTCATGGCGACGGCGTAACGGATGTGTGGACAGTGCGACTCCCCGCTAGGCCCGGGGCTCTCCTGCGCTCTCCGGCTGCCCGGTCGCGACGTTCGCCGTCACGGCTGGGCGGTGCCTCCCGGCGGCCGGAACCGTCGGAACGCATCGGCCGGAAACCCGGGCAATGATGGTTGCCAGTGCCACATTCCCACAATTTCCCAAGATGTCCGGCTTTTTGCGCAAATTGCCATTGGCGCTGGCTTTTCCCGTCCGTACCGACCGGGAAACGCGCCAGTCGATCAACCCTCGGGCTCGGAGACGTCCGCGACCGTCGCGCCGAGCGTCGCGACGGCGGCGTCCGCGTCGACGGCGAGCGCGACACCGTGCCGGCCGCCGCCGAGCGTGATCTCCCGGCCCAGGACGCGCTCGTCGGCGATCACCGGCCACGCGGTGACCGAGCCGAACGGCGTGATGGTGCCGCGCTCGTATCCGGTGGCGTCGCGGGCGGTCGCCGCGTCCGGCATCGACAGCCGGCTGACACCCAGCAGCGCGCGCAGCTTCGGCCACGAGATGACCCGGTCGCCGGGCACGAGGACGAAGCGGTAGTCGCCGTCCCCGACCCGCACCACGATCGTCTTGACGACGTCGGGGACCGCGATCCCCCGCGCCTCGGCGGCCTCGGCGAGGCTGCGCACCGGCCCGTGCTCGACGACCCGGAACGCGATCCCGCTCGCCTCGGCCGCCGCGAGCGCTGGATTGTCGGACATCGGCCCACCGTACGCGCTACCCGACGAGCGGCCGCACCCGCTCGGCGACGAACCGCATGAAGCCCTCCGGGTCGGGGTCGTCGGGGGTCGGCTGGAGGACCACCGTGTCGGCGCCCGCGTCCGCCCACCTGGCGACGGCGTCGGCGACCGCGTGCGCGTCCCCGGCGACCGTCACGTCCAGGCTGTCGTCGTGGTAGCCCCACCGGACCCGCTCGGCCGCCATCCGCTCGGCGGCGCCGTCGCCGGTCGCGGCGTGCAGGTAGACGACGACGGGGTGCGGCGTGCCGCCGCGTCCCGCCGCCGCCCGGCCCTCGTCGATGAGCCGCCGCGCCGCCCTGACCCCCTCGACGTCGGTGCCGCCGGTGAGGATCGTGCCGTCGGCGACCTCCCCGGCCAGCCGCAGCGTCCTCGGCCCGGTGGCCCCGACCAGCACCGGCGCGGGCACCCCGGGCTGCGTGGGCGGCCAGTCGAGCGCGACCTTGTCCAGGCGCACGTACTGCCCCTCGACGCTGAGCCGCTCACCGGCGAGCAGACCGCGCAGCGCCGTCACGTACTCGCGCAGCAGCGTCACCGGCGACGCGGGCCGCGCGCCGACCTGCCCCATCCAGTCCTGCACCCCGTGCCCGACCGCGACGATCGCCCGGCCGGGGAACAGCCGGTACAGCGTCGCCAGCTCCATGCCGGTCAGCGCCACGTTGCGCAGCGGGACGGGCAGCAGCCCCACCCCGACCCGCACCCGCTGCGACCAGGCGAGCGCGGCCGCCGCGGTCGCCACCCCGCTCTCGAGGAAACAGTCCTCCCACAGCCACAGCTCTTCGAGGCCGCTCTCGTCGGCGGCGCGGACCACGGCCCGCAGCCGCTCGGGGGGAAGCTGCGGCACGAACACGGCACCCAGAGTCGTCATGCGGCCATTCTCGCGCCATGCTCACCTGTCGAGCTGCCCCACGATCGCCTTCACCCGGGCCGCTCGCCCGGCGGCCGTGCGCAGCTTCATGAGGTGCAGGATCAGCCCGTACCGCTCGGTGCCCGGCAACGCGTCGAACGCCGCCCGGGCCAGTGGCGCGCCGGCGAGGGCCTCGGCCAGGTCGGGCGGGACGGTGGCGGTGCGCTGCGACGGGTACGCCGCCGCCCACCGCCCGTCCGCCCGGGCCCGCGCGACCTCGGCGAGGCCGGCGGGGCGCATCCGGCCGGCCGCGGTCAGCGCCTCGACCTTCGCCACGTTCACCTGCGACCAGCTGCTGCGGGGGCGGCGCGGCACGTACCGCTGCAGGAAATGCCGCTCGTCGAACCCTTTGCGCTGCCCGTCGATCCACCCGTAGCACAGCGCGACGTCCAGGGCCTCGGTCACGGTCAGGCTGGCGACACCGCTGCCCTTCTTGCCGACCAGGATCCAGATCTCGCCGGATTCGCCGTGGTACCGCTCCAGCCACGCCTCGAACGCCGCGGTGTCGGCGAACAGGACCGGTTCCATCAGGCGCTCACGATCTCGAGGTAGTGGGGGTTGTGCATGACACCGACGATGTTGCCGAACGGGTCGGTGACCGCGGCGGTCACGAAGCCGTGCCCGCGCTCGGTCCGCGCCTGCAGCGGCGTCGCGCCCATCGCGACGAGCCGGTCCAGTGTCCCGTCGAGGTCGTCGACGTGCCAGTACATGAACGCGCCGGCCGGGCTGACGCTGACGTCGTGCGGCGCGTACCGGCTGTCGACGATGCCGATCTCGTCCTGGTGGTCGCCGATGCGGAACTCGGCGTAGCCCGGCCGCTCGAAGTACGGCTCGACCCCGAACAGCTCCGCGTACCAGCGCTTGGCGGCGTCGTGGTCGGCGGCGAAGAAGCTGAGGGTCGCGAACCCGCGAAACGTTGTCATGCGGGGAACGCTATCGGGCATTGCGGAAAGGTACGTTCCGCAATCTCTGGCAGACTTCGGGAATGTTGGAGACGTCGGCACGGCTGCTACGGCTGCTGTCGTTGCTGTCGAGCCGCCGCGACTGGTCCGGCGCCGAGCTCGCCGAGCGGCTCGCGGTCACCACCCGCACCGTGCGCAACGACATCGAGCGGCTGCGCAGCCTCGGGTACCACATCGGCTCGACCACCGGACCGGCCGGCGGCTACCGGCTCGGCGCCGGGACCGCGACCCCGCCGCTGCTGCTCGACGACGAGGAGGCGGTCGCGGTCGCCGTCGGCCTGCGCGCGGCCGCCGCCGGGTCCGTCACCGGCCTGGAGGACCCGGCGCTGCGGGCGCTGATCAAGCTGGAGCAGACGCTCCCGCCGCGGCTGCGCCGCCGCGTCGACGCGCTGCGCTCGGCGACCGTGTCGGCCGCCGGGGGAGGGCCGACGGTCGACGCCTCGCTGCTCACCGCCCTGGCCGCCGCGGCCCGGGACTGCGAGCGGATCACCTTCGACTACAAGGACCGCCGCCGCCGCGCGGAGCCGCACCGGCTCGTGTACACCGGCCGGCGCTGGTACCTGCTCGCGTGGGACGTCGACCGGGCCGACTGGCGCACGTTCCGCGCCGACCTGGTCGAGCTGCGGGGTGCCCCCGGGCCGCGGTTCGCGCCGCGGGAGCCGCCGGGCGGGGACGCCGTCGCCCACGTGCTGCGCGGGGTGGCGTCCTCGGCGTGGCGGGTGCCGGCGCGGGTGCTGCTCCACGCGCCGCTGGAAGAGGTCTCGGCGCGGCTGGCGTCGGTGGCGGGGTTGCTCACCCCGGTCTCGGATGTCAGCTGCGAGCTGGAGACGGGCGCGGACTCGCTGATGGACCTGGCCGGCTTCCTGGGCGCGATCGGCTTCCCCTTCACCGTCCTGTCCCCGCCGCAGCTGCGCGACCTGCTCCGCGACCTGGCCGCCCGCTATCAGGCCGCCGCTTCTTAGATACCGTCCGTGTTCCGGTCAGGCGGGTGCGGTCGTCGACCCTTCGGTCAGGTTGGTGCTGTCGTCGATCTCCGGTCAGGCCGGTGCGGTCGTCGACCGTTCGGTCAGGCCGGTGCGGTCGTCGATCGTTCGATCAGTCTGGTCGGCAGGATGACGCGGCGGGCGGGGCCGTCATCGCCTTCGAGCCGGGCGAGCAGCAGCCGCGCCGCGTGCCGGCCCATCTCCTCCGGGTCGTGCGCGATCACGCTCACGCCCAGGACGTCGCCGAGGTCCAGCTCGTCGAAGCCGATCAGGGCCCGGTCCTGGTGGTCGCCGGTCCTCAACGCCCGCAACGCGCCCGTCGTGATCCGGTTGTTGGTGGTGAAGAACGCCGTCGGCGCCGGGTCCCGGTCGAGCAGCGCCAGGACGGCCCGCTCGGCCTTGTCCACGTCGTGGGCGTCCTCCAGCAGGTACTCGCGCCAGGTCTCGACACCCGCGGCCGCCATCGCCTCCGCGAACCCCTCGACCCGGTCCTGGTGGGTGCTCAGCCGCGACAGGTCCCCGACGATCCCGATCCGCCGGTGCCCGCGCTCCAGCAGGTGCTCGGCGGCGCTCTTCGCCCCGCCCCGGTTGTCGAGCAGCACCGCGTCCGCGGTCAGGTCCACCGGCGGCCGGTCCACGAACACGAACGGACTCCCGTGCCGCCGCTCCGCCGCCAGGTGCCCGTGCTCCGCCATCGTCGAGGCGACCACCAGCCCCCGGACCCTGCGCTCCAGCAGCGAGTCCGTGAGCCGCCGCTCCCACTCCGGGTTCTCGTCGGTGCTGGCGGTGATCAGCTGCAGCCCGTGCATGCGCAGCTCCCGCTCCAGCCCACTGGCCAGCCGCGAGTAGAACGGGTTGGCGAGGTCCCCGCTCAGCAGCCCCACCAGCGTCGAGGTGTTCCCACCCCGGCGCAGCTCCCGGGCGGTCCGGTTCAGCCGGTAGCCGAGCTCGTCGGCGGCGCTCTGCACCCGCGCCTTCGTCTCGACCGCGACATACCCTTCGCCGCTCAACGCCCGCGACGCCGTCTTGACCGACACACCCGACAGCGCCGCCACCTGTGCGAGGCTCGGCCGGCTACTCATCGCTGGATTATGGCAGCCCTCCGCTCACAAACGGCACGAGGCCGAGCGCACCCTTGTTCGCGAGGCATACCGTGACGGCCATGGTGCACGAGCTGTGGGCAAAGGGCGACGCCTACGAGGCGTACGTCGGCCGCTGGAGCCGTCCCGTCGCCGCGGCGTTCCTCGACTGGCTCGCCGTCCCACCCGGCAGGCGCTGGCTCGACGTCGGCTGCGGCACCGGCGCCCTCACCGGCACTGTCCTCACCGCCGCCACCCCGTCCACCCTGACCGGCATCGACCCGTCACAGGCCTTCCTGGCCCTGGCCGCCACCCGCCTCGGCACCGCCGCCCGCTTCGCCGCCGGCGACGCCCGTGCGCTGCCCCTACCCGACAAGTCCGTGGACGCCGTCGTCACCGGCCTGGCACTCAACTTCGTGCCGGACCCTGCCGCGGCGGCCGCCGAGTTCGCCAGGGTGACCGCACCTGGCGGGGTCGTCGCCGCGTACGTCTGGGACTACGCCGACGGCATGACCATGATGCGCCACTTCTGGGACGCCGCGACCACCGTCGACCCCTCGGCCGCCGCCCTCGACGAGGGCCGCCGCTTCTCCGTCTGCTCCACCGGCGCCCTCACCGACCTGTGGACCGCAGCCGGCCTGACCGGCGTCGAGACCCGGCAGATCGACACCACCGCGGTCTTCGCCGACTTCGACGACTACTGGACCCCGTTCCTCGGCGGCACGGGCGCGGCACCGCACTATGTCGCCTCGCTGCCACCCGAGCACCGCGACACCCTCCGCGACCTGCTCCGCACCAGCCTCCCCCAGACCCCCGCCGGCACGATCCCCCTCCTCACCCGCGCCCTGGCCGTCCGAGGCACCGCGACCTGAGCCGCGCTACCCGCTCCCGCTCGTAGTGCTTGCCTGCTCGCAGCGCTGCTTGCTCATCGTGCTGACCGGTCGGCTCGGTCGGCCTGGTCGGCCTGGTCGGCTCGCGGCCCACTCGGCCTCCGGGCCCTAACGGCTGGGCGTCCTGATCTGACAACTGGCCGCCGTCGGCCTGGTCCTGCCCTGCGCGCCGGTCCTGTTCCGCGCTGGTCCTGCTCCGCGCTGATCCTGTTTTCCGCGGGGTCCTGCTCCGCGCGCTCGTCACACGCTGCGCGACCTGCCCACCGCCGAGCCCTTGCAAGTGCGGATCGTGCCGTTCCCCGCTCGCCCAGGCCCGGCCGATCCCCAGGAACCGCTGTCCGACGGCCTCTCTCCGCGCACGGCGCGTCCGAGACCGTCTTCTACCCGACCTGGTGCCGCACTCGGACATCCGCCACACCCGGAGCAAGCGTCGCGCTCAGGCAGTCGTCTCGCGCGCTCAGGCGGCCGTCGCGCTCAGGCAGACGCTACGCCCGAACGTGCGCTACGCCCGAACGTGCGCTACGCCCGAACGTGCGCTACGCCCGAACGTGCGCTACGCCCGAACGTGCGCTACGCCCG
>NZ_JBVJIJ010000010.1:11926-33148 GCF_055586325.1 Dactylosporangium sp. NPDC051087
CGAACGTGCGCTACGCCCGAACGTGCGCTACGCCCGAACGTGCGCTACGCCCGAACGTGCGCTACGCCCGAACGTGCGCTACGCCCGAACGTGCGCCACGCTCGGCCGAGTGCCGCAGCCGCGTGCTGACGGGCCCGTCGTCAGCCGGGCAGCAACGCCACAGCCGCGTGCCGAACGAGCCGGGCCGCCGGATGGACAGGACGCTGCGGCCGGGGGCGGCGTCGGGCCGGCCGTTGGTCGTACAGCCGCCGCAAACGGAAAACGGGTGTCGTCAGGACGTGCGTCGGTGCCATTCGCTCAGCAGCTCGGTCTCCTTCTCCGGGGTCAGGCGCTCTGCGGGCGGCGGCAGCGGGTCGAGGAGCGCGGACTCATACGTCTCCCGGATCGTCTCCCGGAGCGGGCGCGGGGTCAGGCCCGCCGCAAATGCCGCCGCCGGGTCCGCCGCGTTGGACGCCGCCTCGGGGTCGAACGCGGCCCACAGCGGCAGGCTCTCCGCGTCCACGCCGCGCTCGCCGAGGAAACCGGCGTCGACCCAGGTCAGCGTCGTGCCCGGCGGCCCGACCTCGGCGGCCATCGCCTCCAGGAGCTCGCCGAACGAGAACGGTGGCGCTGGGCTGACCGCGTGGAACACGCCGCCGCCGGGGCGGGACAGGAGGCGGATCGTCCAGTCCGCCATGTCGCGGGCGTCGATGACCTGGATCGCGGCGTCGCGCGGGCCGGGTGCGAGGACCTCGCCGCCACGGGCGATCCGCTCGACCCAGAACGTGAACCGCGACAGGTGGTCGTGCGGGCCCACGACGAACGTCGGCCGCACGATCAACGTCGAGGTGCCGAACCGCTCCTCGGCGACCCGCTCGCACGCGGCTTTCAACGGCCCGTAGGTGTCGTCGGTGATCTCCTCGACCGTCGGGTCGTCGAGCTCGCGCAGCGGCGAGTCCTCGCCGAAGCCGGGCCCGGCGGGCACGTCGTAGACCGAGACGCTGGAGATGTAGACATAGCGGCCGCCGTTGCCGTCCAGCGCGTCGGCCAGCCCGTGGACCTGTCGTGGAAGATACGCACTGACGTCGATCGTCGCGTCCCAGGCGCCGTCGAACAGGCCGCCGGGCAGCGCGTTGCGGTCGGCGTGCAGGTGCTTCGCCGCGGGGAACAGGTCAGCGCCGGTCTGCCCCCGGTGCAGCAGCGTCACGTCGTGCCCGGCGGCGAGCGCGGCCTCGGTGATGTGCCGGCCGACGAATCTGGTGCCCCCGACGATCAGGATCCGCATGCCATCAGCCTAGTGGTTGTCCAGCGTGCGCAACCCGAGGCCGGCGGCCACCCCTATTACCAGCTCGTCCTCGCTGAACATGCCGTTGACCTCGACAAACGGCAGTTTGAGCTGCCGAACCTGCGCTTTTACGCGCTCGGTGAACATCTCGTCGCGCCGCAACAGGTTCCGCAGGGCGGTCTCCGGTTCGCTGGTCCGGCCGGCGATGTCCCACAACGATCCACGCCGCTCGAACGCGACCCGGCGGAACCCGGGCGTCGGCAGCAACCAGACGGCGTGACCGGGTTCGTCCAGCAGTGGGTGTACGAGCCGCGGCAGCAACCGGAACCCCTCGACCAGCACCGTCCTGTCACCCGGCATCCGGAGCAGGTCCTCGACGATCAGCCCGAAGCCCTCACCCCGGAACCAGTGGAACGTGTCGAGCATGACCTCCGGCGACCGGCGCACCCAGCGCTCGTCCATGTCCATCGCCTTGAACGCGTCCAGCATCGGACCGTCCGCCGGGGTGATCCGGCGCGCGTGGTCCGCCATGACGTCGTCGGTCGAATAGAGGCGGCACCCGTACTCCGCCGCCAGTCGCCGCGCGACGGTCGACTTCCCCCCGCCGCTGCCACCCCCGACCCACCGCACGTGCCGCAGCCGCTCCCGCACCGGTCAGCCGGCGAACTCCTCGCCCAGATCCTGGATCTTGTCGGCGCTGATGGCCCGCCGGAGCCAGGTGTCGAGCTGGGCGAGGTCGGTGCAGCCGGCGATGCGGGCATGATGCTCGTCCGGGATCTCGACGCCACGGGTGCCGAGGACCATCAGGACAGCATCGGCCTTGCCGTGGGCTTCACCTTCCGCCTCGCCCTCGGCCTTGCCGGAGTCGAAGTATCGGCGGGCGAAGTCGCTCTTGTACTTGTGGCCCGTGGTGGTCATGAGTTCCTCCAGGAGGCGCCGGGCCGCCGCTGGCAGCGCCGAAAAGTACGAGGTCAGTGTGTCACTGGCGGGGCATTGCGGGGGACCAGCGGACCGGGGGTGTGCCGGCGGCGGCGAGGGCGGCGTTGATGCGGCTGAACGGGCGGCTGCCGAGGAAGCCGGACTGGTTCATCGGGCTGGGGTGGCCGGCGCGCAGCACCACGTGCCGGTCGTTCGTCACGAGGGGGGCCTTCGCCTTGGCCGCCGCGCCCCACAGGACGAACACGACGCGGTCGGTCTTCGCGTTCAGGGCCTGGATCGTGGCGTCGGTGATGTTCTCCCAGCCGCGGCCCTTGTGCGAGTTGGAGTTGCCGGCGCGCACGGTCAGGACGGCGTTGAGCAGCATGACGCCCTGGCGGCACCACGGGGTCAGGTCGCCCGACGGCGGCGGGGTCACGCCCAGGTCGTCGCGCATCTCCTTGTAGACGTTCTGCAGGGACGGCGGCACCGGCACGCCCTGCGGGACGCTGAAGCTCAGCCCGTGTGCCTGGCCGGCCTTGATGTACGGGTCCTGGCCGAGGATCAGGACCCGCGTGGAGGCGAGCGGGCTCAGCCGATACGCGGCGTAGATGTCCTGCTTTCGCGGATACACCGGACCCGCCTGATACTCCCCGACGACGAACGACGACAGCGCCGCCACCGTGGCGGCGTCGACGAACGGCGCGACCGCCTCGCGCCAGTCGTCGGGCATGAAGTCCAGCAGATACACAGGCTTCGCCGATGTGGTCATGGCCGGCAATCTATCGCCAGGCACCGACAAAAACCTTCGGGCTACCAGCCGCAGGCGCGCCACTCCGGGAGGGACCGGCGCTCGGCGCCCAGCGTGGAGTCTTGCCGTGGCCGGGGTGGAGCCCGGTGTCGTCGGGGAAGCGGTCGAAGAGCTTCGTCGTCACGTCGTTGGAACGGCGTCGGCTCTGGGGGCCAGCATTGGTGACCGCCCTGGTCGTCGGGTCGTACATAGCCTCGATTCCGGGTGCAGATGCGGAACTTAGATGGTGCAGATGCGGAAGAAAAGTTGCGAAAAAACGGAAAGATGGGCAGTATCCAGGAGTGGATGGTGCGCTAACTGGCCTTGCGGACCGCAGGTTGATCCAGGTCCTGGCTGATCGGCTGCGTGAGGAACCGACTGTTGTGCTGAACGGGCCACGGACGGTGGGTAAGAGCACGTTGTTGAGCATGCTCGCGCACCAATTCGGCGTATCGGTCATTGACTGTGATGACCCGGCGACCCGAGGGGCCGTTCGTAACGATCCGGGCCGTTTCGTCGCCGGACCCGGGCCGGTGTTCATCGACGAGTTCCAGCACGTTCCCGAGCTCCTCGACGCGATCAAGGCGGAGCTCAACCAGGACCTGCGCCCTGGTCGGTTCGTGCTTGCTGGATCGACCAGGTATTCGACCCTGCCGCAGGCTGGTCAATCGTTGACCGGGAGAGTGGACATCATCGATGTTCTGCCCCTCGCTCAGATGGAGATCGATGACCGCCGGAGTGACCCGCTCGTCCACAGACTGCTCAGTGGCGCATCGCCGGGAAGGTCGGCGGAGCCGTCAGCAACCAGCCGCGACGAGTATGCGCGGCGGGTGACTTCAGGTGGCATGCCCGTCGCGCTGCGGCGTCCGCCTGGCCGGTCACGTTCGCGCTGGTTTAGCAACTACCTGGACTTGGTGATCGAGCGTGACGTGATCGAGCTGAGTCGGGTGCGGCAGCGGGAGATGCTTCCTCGCCTGCTGAATCAGCTTGCGGCGAGGTCGGGACAGGTGCTCAACATCGCAACGATGGCACAGGCGGTCGGCATGGAAAAGAGTAGCGCCGAAAACTACCTCCGGCTGTTGGAAGCGGTGTTCCTGGTCCACCGGCTTCCTGCCTGGGGTACGACGCTGGGCTCGCGGGTCGCCCGTCAGCCGAAGGTGCACCTGGTCGACTCCGGTGTCATGGCGTGGCTTCTCGGGCTGACGCCCGAGAAGATTGCGAAGTCTGATCCAGCGGTGCTGACCGAGTACGGACACCTGCTCGAGACGTTCGTCGTCGGCGAGATTCTCAAGCAGGTCAGTTGGTGGGATGCGCCAGTTTCGGTCGGGCACTTCCGGACGCCGGCCGCCGACGAAGTGGATCTGGTGCTTGAGCGAGACGACGGAGACGTCATCGGGTTCGAGATCAAGTCCGGAACGCGGATCCATGGCGAGGACCTCCGCGGAATGCGGGCGCTTCGGGCTCGGCTCGGCGACCGCTTGATCGCAGGTTTCGTGCTGTACACGGGCGCCCTCGCCTACACCCACGATGACGGCACGCATGTCATGCCCATCGACACCCTCTGGACATAGGTTTACCAGCCGCGGGCGCGCCACTCCGGGAGGGACGGGCGCTCGGCACCGAGGGTGGAGTCCTTGCCGTGGCCGGGGTGGAACTCGGTGTCGTCGGGGAAGCGGTCGAAGAGCTTCGCCGTCACGTCGTTGATGAGGGACTCGAAGTTGGCCTTGTCGCCGCGGGTGTTGCCGACGCCGCCGGGGAAGAGGGAGTCTCCGGTCCAGAGGTGGCCGTCGTGGTACAGGGCGATCGACCCCGGGGTGTGCCCGACGAGGTGGATGACGGTCAGCCCGCAGTCGCCGAGGGGGAGGGTGTCGCCGTCGGCGAGGGTGCCCGTGACGACGGGGATCTCCGGGGCGTCGGCGGCGTGGGCGAGGGACGCGGCGCCCGTGGCGGCGACGACCTCCTCGAGGGCGAACCAGTGGTCCTGGTGGCGGTGGGTGGTGACGACGGTGGAGATGCCCGCCGGGTTGGTCGCGATGAGCTGGAGCAGCCGCTCGGCGTCGTTGGCCGCGTCGATCAGGAGGCCTTCGCCGGTGGTCGTGCAGCGCAGCAGATAGGCGTTGTTGTCCATCGGGCCGACGGACAGCTTGGTGAAGGTCAGTGCGCTCATTTCCAGGCCTCCAGGCTGGGCAGGTCGCCGGTGAGGCCGGTGCCGTCGCCGCGGCCGGTGAGCCAGGCGGCGAGCAGGTGCACGGGGCCCGTGACGACCGGGGCGTCGTCGGAAGCGGCGGCGAACAACGTCGTGCCCTCGTCGGAGACGAGGGTCGCCGCGTGCGGGGTGGCGGGGTCGTGCAGGACGCGCAGGGCGAACGACTCGGGCCAGTCCGCGGGACCATACCCGGCGTCGAGGTCGACGTGGTGCAGCTCGACCTCGCAGATGCGGGACCAGACCACGCGCGCGGCCGGGGCGGGGCCGGTGCTGCCCCACTCGACCTGCGCGGTCCAGGCCTGGGCGGGCATCGTGTCGATCGACTCGCGCAGCAGGTCGCAGGCGGTGGTGAGGTCGGCGAGCTGCTCCTCGTGCGGGCGGGGGGCGCCGGCTGCGATGCCTTCCTCGCGTGCTTCGCGGCTGGCGTAGGCGGGGGTCTTCACCCCGGTCCTGGCCCAGCTCAGCAGGTTGCGATAGGCGTCGGCATTGCGGGCGAGATGGGTCACGACGTGCCCGCGGGTCCAGCCGGCGCACCGGGACGGCGCGGTCAGCCCGTTGCCGTCGAGGGTGCGGGCGGTGTCGAGGAGGCGGGCGGTGGCGCGGTCGAGTTCGGCGCTCAGCACGAGCGGATCAGCCGTCACCGCCCAACCCTACCGCCGCGCACCGACAAGACCACCGACATGACAAAGCGGACAGTGGCGGTACCGACGCGGAAAACCGCGAAACGTCAGCGCTGGCGGACCCCGACGGCCGGGGGCAGGTCGCCGGCCGCCCAGTGCAGCTCGTCCTCCCAGTCGGCGACGCTGAGGTCGACGTGCTCGAAGCTTAGCCTCGCGCCGATGGGTTTGCCCAGGTAGCCGGCGTACAGGTCGTGCACGACGACCAGGCGCTGCCCGACGGCGGCCGCGGCCGGATCGTCCGGGCAGGCGGTCCTGACCTCGAGCCGGCCGTAGACGCCCATGTCGGCGTCGGTGCCGCGCTCCTCCACGATGACGTCGAGGATCTCGTCCTCGGCGCCGACGTGGAAACCGTAGGAGACGCCGCCGAAGGTCAGCCAGAAGCGCATGAGCGAGTCGTCCTGGCCGGGTGAGACGTGCCACTGGACGTCTGCCCGGTCCAGGCGCAGTCCGACGGCGCTGGCCAGCACATGCGAGGGGAGCACGCACCCGACGATAACCCCGATATTCGGTTTCGCGCGCCTGCCGCGCTACTTACCGTGGATTTCCGAACACGGGTTCGGAAGGATGTTCATGATTATTGACCTGGCTGCCCTGGGCTGGGACGACGCTTACGCCGCGCTGTACTCCGGCCGGTTCGACCAACCCGGTCAGCGACCGGCGCGGGTCAGCCGTGTCGACCGGGGTGTCTGCACGGCCCTCGCCGCCGACGGCCCGCTGCGGGCGAGCCTGTCCGGTGGCCTGCTGGCGCGTGCCGCCGCGGATCCGGGCTCGCTGCCGTGCGCGGGTGACTGGCTCGTCGTGCGGACCTGGCCCGACGGCCGGCTGACGGCCGAGGCGGTGCTGCCCAGGCGCACCGCGATCGTGCGGGCGGTCGCCGGTGAGGAGTCGTTCGGGCAGGTCCTGGCGGCCAACCTGGACACGGTCGCGGTCGTGGAGCCGGTCGACCCGTCGCCGGACCTCGGCCGTATCGAGCGCCTCCTGGCCCTGGCCTGGGAGTCCGGGGCGACGCCGGTGCTCGTCCTGACCAAATGCGACCTGGCCGCGGATCCGCAGGCCCTGGCCGAGCAGATGCCCGGCGGCGTGGAGGTCCATGCGGTGAGCGCCCGGACAGGCCTGGGTCTGGACGCGTTGCGGCCGCTGGTGGCGTACGGGCGGACGCTCGGCCTCCTGGGGCAGTCCGGTGCCGGAAAGTCGAGCCTCGTCAACGCTCTCGCCGGTGCGCCCGTCATGCAGACGCAGACGCTGCGGGGCGACGGGCGGGGCCGGCACACCACCACATATCGGGCGTTGATCCCGATGCCCGGCGGTGGGGCGGTCCTCGACACGCCCGGGGTGCGGCTCGTCGGCATGTTCGACACGGTGGCGGGGCTCGACCGGGCGTTCGCCGACGTGACGCAGCTCGCGGCGCTGTGCCGCTTCGACGACTGCCGGCACGGCGAGGAGCCCGGCTGCGAGGTCAGGGCCGCGGTCGAGGACGGCGAGCTCAGCCCGCGCCGCTTCGCGAGCTGGCAGAAACTGCAGAAGGAGCAGAAACTGGCATCGGTGCGGCGGCTGAAACGCGAGAGCCGCGACCGGCGACGAATGGCACGCCCGTAGCGGAGGTTCCCTCGTTCGGGCGCGGAAAATTGTCATACCCCCTGGCTAGAGTTGTCGGCTGGCACCGTGACGGTGTTCCAAACGGACAAAACACTGCTGCCAGACATATTCACTGCCAAGGGGAAGCATGTCGGATCGTCTGATCATCCGTGGCGCTCGGGAGCACAACCTCCGTGACGTCAGTCTCGACCTGCCGCGCGACGCGATGATCGTGTTCACCGGGCTGTCCGGTTCGGGGAAGTCGAGCCTGGCGTTCGACACGATCTTCGCCGAGGGGCAGCGGCGGTATGTGGAGTCGCTGTCGTCCTACGCGCGGCAGTTCCTCGGCCAGATGGACAAGCCCGACGTCGACTTCATCGAGGGTCTGTCGCCGGCGGTGTCCATCGACCAGAAGTCGACCTCGCGCAACCCGCGCTCGACGGTCGGCACGATCACCGAGGTGTATGACTACCTGCGGCTGCTGTATGCGCGCATCGGCGAGCCGCACTGCCCCGTCTGCGGCGAGCTGATCACGCGGCAGACGCCGCAGCAGATCGTCGACCGGGTCCTCGCGATGGAGGAGGGCACCCGCTTCCAGGTGCTCGCCCCGGTCGTGCGCGGCCGCAAGGGCGAATACCTCGACCTGTTCCAGGAGCTGCAGTCGAAGGGCTACGCGCGGGCCCGCATCGACGGCGTCGTGCACCCGCTCACCGAGCCGCCGAAGCTCAAGAAGCAGGAGAAGCACACCATCGAGGTGGTCGTCGACCGGCTCTCGGTGAAGGCGAGCTCCAAGCAGCGCCTCACCGACTCGGTCGAGACCGCGCTGAAGCTGGCCGCCGGCATCGTGATCCTGGAGTTCGTCGACGTCGCCGAGGACGACGAGCACCGCGAGCGGCTCTTCTCCGAGCACCTCGCCTGCCCCAATGAGCACCCGCTGTCGATCGAGGACCTCGAGCCACGCTCGTTCTCGTTCAACGCTCCTTATGGCGCCTGCCCGGACTGCACGGGCATCGGCACCAAGAAGGAGGTCGACCCGGAGCTGATCGTGCCCGACCCGGAGCAGACGCTGCGCGGCGGCGCGATCGCACCGTGGGCCACCGGCCACACCCTGGAGTATTTCCTGCGCCTGCTCGAAGCGCTGGGCGCGGAGGCCGGGTTCAACCTCGACACCCCGTGGCGCGCGCTGTCCTCCAGGGCGCAGAAGGCCGTCATGTACGGGTCAGAGGACCAGGTGCACGTGCGCTACCGCAACAAGTACGGGCGGGAGCGTTCCTATTACACCGGCTTCGAAGGCGTCGTGCAGTGGATCGAGCGCCGGCACGCCGACACCGAGAGCGACTGGTCCCGCGACAAGTACGAGGGATACATGCGCGACGTGCCCTGCGGCACCTGCGGCGGGTCCCGGCTCAAGCCGGAGATCCTCGCGGTCACCATCGCCGGGCACAGCATCGCCGACATCTGCAACCTGTCCGTCGGTGACTGCGCGGACCTGCTCGGCGCGATGACCCTCACCGACCGGCAGAAGCTCATCGCCGAGCGGGTCCTCAAGGAGATCAACGCGCGGCTGCGGTTCCTCGTCGACGTCGGCCTCGACTACCTGTCGCTGGACCGGGCGTCCGGCACCCTGTCCGGCGGTGAGGCGCAGCGCATCCGGCTCGCCACGCAGATCGGCTCCGGCCTCGTCGGCGTCCTGTATGTGCTGGACGAGCCCAGCATCGGCCTGCACCAGCGCGACAACCACCGGCTGATCGAGACCCTGACCCGGCTCAAGCGCCTGGGCAACACGCTGATCGTCGTCGAGCACGACGAGGACACCATCCGCACCGCCGACTGGGTCGTCGACATCGGCCCGGGCGCCGGCGAGCACGGCGGCCGGGTCGTGCACAGCGGCACGTTCGACGACCTGCTCAAGGCGGACGAGTCGGTGACCGGCGCGTATCTGGCGGGCCGCCGCAGCATCCCGACGCCCGAGATCCGCCGCCCCCGCACGCCGGGCCGCGAGCTGGTCGTCGTCGGCGCCCGCGAGCACAACCTGCACAACCTGACGGTGCCGTTCCCGCTCGGGCAGTTCGTCGCCGTGACCGGCGTGTCCGGCTCCGGCAAGTCGACCCTGGTCAACGACATCCTGCACGCCGTCCTGGCCAATGTGGTCAACGGCGCCCGCATGGTCCCCGGCCGGCACACCCGCATCTCCGGGCTCGACCAGGTCGACAAGGTCGTCGGCGTCGACCAGTCGCCGATCGGCCGCACCCCCCGCTCCAACCCGGCGACCTACACCGGCGTGTTCGACAACGTCCGGAAGCTGTTCGCCGAGACGACGGAGGCCAAGGTCCGGGGGTATGGTCCCGGCCGCTTCTCGTTCAACGTCAAGGGCGGCCGCTGCGAGGCGTGCGCCGGCGACGGCACGATCAAGATCGAGATGAACTTCCTGCCGGACGTGTACGTGCCGTGCGAGGTCTGCAAGGGTGCCCGGTACAACCGCGAGACCCTCGAGGTGCACTACAAGGGCCGCACGATCGCGGAGATCCTCGACATGCCGATCGAGGAGGCGGCCGGGTTCTTCGAGGCGATCCCGGCGATCCACCGGCACCTGAAGACGCTCAACGACGTCGGCCTGGGGTATGTGCGCCTCGGCCAGCCCGCGCCGACGCTGTCCGGCGGTGAGGCGCAGCGCGTGAAGCTCGCGTCCGAGCTGCAGAAGCGTTCCACCGGCCGCACCGTGTACGTGCTGGACGAGCCGACCACGGGCCTGCACTTCGAGGACATCCGCAAGCTGCTGCTGGTGCTGCAGAGCCTCGTGGACAAGGGCAACACCGTCATCGTCATCGAGCACAACCTCGACGTCATCAAGTCCGCGGACTGGCTCATCGACATGGGTCCCGAGGGCGGGCACAAGGGCGGCACCGTGGTCGCCGCAGGCACGCCGGAGGAGGTCGCGGAGATCGCCGAGAGCCACACGGGTCAGTTCCTGCGGCCGGTCCTGGGGCTGAAGGGCGAGCCCGGCGGCGACACCGCGGCGCGGGACCGGGCGGCCAAGGCCAACGGGCCGAACGGTGGCGGGACGCCGGCGCGCAGGACGGCCCGGACGCGGGCGGCGGCCGTCACGGTCGAGCCCGACGACCTCCCCGACGCGCCTTCGGAGGCGCCGGCGGCTCCCGTGAAGAAGGCGACCGGGACACGTGCCGTCTCGAAGGGCGCCGCCGTGGCGAAGAAGGCGGCTCCGGCGAAGCGCGCGCCGGCGAAGAAGGCGGCCGCGAAGGGCTGACCTGTGCCTCCTGGCGGGTGGGGCCGATGGAGCGGCGGCGAAGATCTCACGCTGCTACCGTGGCCGCTGGCAAGGCCTCACCCCAGGAGGAAGACGTGCCGGTCCAGGACGTGTTCAACCCCTGCTCGGCCCGGCGGGCGCTGCTGCTGGGCGCCGGTGCGCTCGGCGTGACGGTGCTCGCGGGCTGCGGGGACGACGAGAAGACCCCGGAGGCCGCGGGCAGCCAGCAGCCGCCGCCGGCCGCGCCGACGACCGCGGCGAACCCCTTCGACAACACCGCACCCGCGACGGGCTCCAGCGACGCGGCGCCGCCACCCGGCGCGCTCGTCGCGGTGAAGGACGTGCCCGTCGGCGGCGGAGTGATCGCCAAGGACACGATCCTCGTCGTGCAGGCGAAGCAGGGGACGTTCAAGGCGTACCAGGCGAGCTGCCCCCACCAGGGCGTCCTCGTCGACCCGCCGTCGGCCGGAGCGACGATGATCATGTGCCCGGGGCACAACTCGCAGTTCAAGATCGCGGACGGCGGCCTGGCCCGGGGACCGGCGACGCGCGGGCTGAACGCCGTGCCGGTGAAGGTCCAGGCCGGTTACGTCGTGGAAGCGTGACCTCACTGAAAGTCACGCACGGGTAACAGATTTCCTGACTTCGGTGAGCATTGAACCGAACGCCCCATGATCTACGTATTTCCTGGCGTAGCCAGCAGGCCAACGACCTTGGAGGAGCCTATGAGTGACACGACTCGCCGCGCGGTGCTCGCCGGCGCGGCCGGTATCACGGCCGTGACGGTGCTCGCAGCCTGTGGAGACGACAAGGACGACAGCGGTTCGACCGGGGACACCAGCAACACCGGCGGGGCCGCCGCGGGCGTCCTGACGACCAAGGCCGACATCCCAGTCGGCGGCGGCAAGATCTTCAAGGACGGCGGCGGCGTAGTCGTCACCCAGCCGGAGGCCGGGCAGTTCAAGGCGTTCAGCTCGATCTGCACGCACCAGTCGTGCGTCGTGTCCGACGTCACCGGCAACGCGATCAACTGCAGGTGCCACGGCAGTGTCTTCTCCGCCGCCGACGGCTCGGTGAAGAACGGCCCGGCCACCAAGGGCCTGGCCGAGAAGGCCCTGAAGGTCGACGGGGACAACATCTCGCTGGCGTGATGACTTCCGGGGGGTCGATGGTCCGTGTTTTCTGTCGTACCCCCCGGATAGTCTCGGAGAGTGCCAGATCCGTCCACGTATCGACCCGCGTCGGGGACCATTCCCGACACGCCGGGGGTCTACCGGTTCCGTGATCCATCGGGCCGGGTCATCTATGTGGGCAAGGCCAAGAGCCTGCGGCAGCGGCTCAATTCGTATTTCGCCGACGTGTGGACCCTGCACGCCCGCACCCAGCAGATGGTCACCACCGCGGCGAAGGTCGACTGGGTCACCGTCGGCACCGAGGTCGAGGCCCTCCAGCTCGAATACAACTGGATCAAGGAATACGACCCCAGGTTCAACGTCCGCTATCGCGACGACAAGAGCTATCCCTATCTGGCGGTCACCCTCGACGAGGCCTATCCGCGCCTGCAGGTGATGCGCGGCGCGAAACGCAAGGGCGTGCGCTACTTCGGCCCCTATGCGCACGCGTGGGCGATCCGCGAGACCCTCGACCTGCTGCTGCGCGTCTTCCCGGCGCGCACCTGCTCCTCCGGCGTGTTCAAGCGCGCCGGGCAGATCGGCCGCCCCTGCCTGCTCGGCTATATCGGCAAGTGCTCCGCGCCGTGCGTCGACCGCGTCAGCGAGGAGGAGCACCGCCGCATCGTCGACGACTTCTGCGACTTCATGGCCGGCAAGACCGACACCATGGTCAAGCGCCTGGAGCGGGAGATGTTCGCCGCGTCCGACGAGCTCGACTTCGAGCGCGCCGCCCGCATCCGCGACGACCTCGGCGCGCTGCGCCGCGCCGTGGAGAAGCAGGCGGTCGTCCTCGGCGACGGCACCGACGCCGACGTGGTCGCGTTCGCCGACGACCCCCTCGAAGCGGCCGTCCAGGTGTTCCACGTGCGCGGCGGCCGGGTCCGCGGTCAGCGCGGCTGGGTCGTGGAGAAGACCGAGGACCTCAGCGCCGGCGACCTCGTCCACCACTTCTGCAGCCAGATCTACGGTGCCGAGGCCGGCACCGACCCCGCCGACCTGCCCAAGGAGCTGCTCGTCCCCGAGCTGCCCGCCGACGCCGACGCGCTCGCCGACTGGCTCAGCAACCTGCGCGGCAGCCGGGTGGCGATCCGCGTTCCGCAGCGCGGCGACAAGAAGACCCTCGCCGAGACCGTCGCGCGCAACGCCGAGCAGGCCCTCCAGCAGCACAAGCTGCGCCGCGCCGGCGACCTCAGCACCCGCAGCAAGGCCCTTGAGGAGATCGCCGAGGCGCTCGGCATGCAGACCGCCCCGCTGCGCATCGAGTGCTATGACATCTCCCAGATCCAGGGCACCGACGTCGTCGCCAGCATGGTCGTCTTCGAGGACGGCCTGTCCCGCAAGAGCGAATATCGCCGCTTCGCGGTCAACGGCGCCACCGACGACGTGTCGGCCCTGTCGGAGGTGCTGCGCCGCAGGTTCGCCCGCTACCTCGACGCCAAGGTGGAGATCGACTCGCTCGCCGCCGAGGACGCCGACCCCTCCCGGCCCGGCATCGACCCGACGACGGGACGGCCCCGCAAGTTCGCCTATCCGCCGCAGCTCGTCGTGGTCGACGGCGGTCAGCCCCAGGTCAACGCCGCCGCGCAGGTGCTGCTCGACCTCGGCATCGACGACATCACCATCTGCGGCCTGGCGAAGCGCCTCGAAGAGGTCTGGCTCCCCGACGACGAGTTCCCGGTGATCCTGCCCCGCTCCTCGGAAGGGCTCTATCTGCTCCAACGCGCCCGCGACGAGGCCCACCGCTTCGCCATCACCTATCACCGGCAGAAGCGCTCGAAGCGCATGACCGCCTCCACGCTGGACAACGTGCCCGGCCTCGGCGAGATCCGCCGCAAGGCGCTGCTGCGGCACTTCGGCTCGCTGAAGCGGCTGACCTCCGCGAGCGTCGACGAGATCGCCGAGGTCCCGGGCATCGGCCGGCGGACGGCGGAGGCGATCCTCGCCGCCCTCAACGGCGCCCCCTCCACTCCGCCGGCGGCGTCCGGCCCGCGCGGGAAGGCCGGTTCACCGACCGGCGCGGCCCCCGTCCCGTCAACCACGGAGTCCGTCGACGAGCTTGTGGGGCCCGACGGTGAGCGTGCCGGGCCCGGCGGCGGGCGTGTGGGGTCCGACGGTGAGCGGGCCGGGTTGGTCGGCGAGCGTCCGGAATCCGGCGGTGACCGGGCGGGGTCGGCCGGCGAGCGTGGCGGGTCCGGCGGTGAGCGTGGCGGGTCCGGCGGTGAGCGTGGCGGGTCCGGCGGCGAGACTTTGGGGTTGGCCGGCGAGCTTGCGGGAGCCGGCGGTGCGCGTGCCGGGGCTGGTGGCGAGCGGGCGGGGTTCGTCGGCGAGCGGGCGCGGTCCGAGCTGGTGGTTCCGGTAGGCCAGTCACCGGCGTCAGGTGTCGAGGGTTCCGCCGGCGCCGGACTTCTCGCGGGCGCTGACGGGCCGGCCGGCGTCGTGGGCGCCGGCGGTGTCCCTGTTCCTTCCGTGGTGGGGGAGTTCTCCACCGAAGAGGAGTCCATCGGCGACATGGCTTCAGGTGCCACGCCCGGTTCCTCAGGGGTTGACCGGTCCCTGGGGGTTGACCGGGCTGCCGGGGTCGCGGGGGTCGTCACGGTGTTTGAGCTCACGGCGCACGGTCCAGGCGGGCGAGAAGAGGCCGCCAGCAGGGGCGATGACGGCGGCCGGGCGGTGCCGGACGGGGGCGAGGCGGTGCCGGGCGGGACGATCGGTGACCCTGAAAAGGTACAAAGCGACCGAGCGGCCAGGTCGGCGGACGGCAGGACATAAACTCGTCGGCGTGGTGAGCGAAGAAGCGCCGGCAGCGCCCGACCGCACGGAGACCGACCTGGTCATCGTGACGGGGGTCTCCGGCGGCGGCCGCAGCACGGTCGCCCGGGCGCTGGAGAACGTCGGGTATTACGTCGTGGACAACCTGCCACAGGCGTTGCTGCTCGACATGGCGGAGCTGGCGTTCGCGGCGCGGGGTGCGGCGCGGCGGACCGCGATGGTGCTCGACGTGCGCAGTCACGCGTTCTCGACGGATCTGCCGGGGGCGGTGAAGTCGTTGCGGGAGCGGGGGTTCAACCCTCGGATGGTGTTCGTCGACGCCGATGACGAGGTGCTGATCCGGCGGTTCGAGAGCGTGCGCCGGTCGCATCCGCTGCAGGGTGGCGGACGGCTCTCCGACGGCATCGCCGCTGAGCGGAAGCTGCTGCAGGAGGCGCGCGAGCAGGCCGACGTGCTCATCGACACGAGCCACCTCAACGTCAACCAGCTCCGCGGGCGCATCGAGGAGATGTTCGGCGAGGAGGACACCACCCAGATCAGGGTCACGGTGCTGTCGTTCGGGTTCAAGTACGGACTGCCGCCCGACGCCGACTTCGTCCTCGACGCGAGGTTCCTGCCGAACCCGTACTGGGTGCCTGAGCTGCGCGAGCACACCGGCCGCGAGACCGACGTGAGCCGTTACGTGCTCGGGCAGCGGGGCGCGGTGACGTTCGTGGAGACGTATGCGCGGCTGATCAACGCGACGGCGCCCGGCTTCGAGCGGGAGGGCAAGCGCTACCTGACGATCGCCGTGGGCTGCACCGGTGGCAAGCACCGCAGCGTCGCGATCGCCGAGGAGCTCGCCCGCCGGCTCCGCGAGATGCGCCTCGCCGCCGCGCCGCAGCACCGCGACCTGGGGCGCGAATGAGTGTTGCCCGGCGCCGCGAGAACGGCGCATCCCCCGGCCCGGCGAACGACACAGACGCGCCAGGCAGACCCGACGCGCCAGGCGCCCCCAACGCGTCGACCGGCCCCGGTTCGCCGGCCGGCCACGGCGCGGTGAGCGGCAACGGCGCGGTGAGCGGCAACGGCACGGCGAGCGGCAACGGCACGGCGAGCGGTGACAGCCCGGCAACCAACAACGGTGCGCACGGCAACGGCCGGGCCGGTGGTAACGGTGCGCACGGTGCGGGTTCGTATCGGGGCAGGGCCGGCGGCCTGGGTGCCCCGAGCGGCGTGGACGTGCCGGACGGGGTCCGTGTCCCGGGGGCGCACCGCAAGGGCGCGCGGCTCGACGGACGGCGGCCGGTGCGGGTCGTGGCGTTCGGGGGAGGGCACGGGCTCTCCGCCTCGCTGCGCGCGCTCCGGCGGATCCATCAGGACCTGCCGCTGGACATCACCGCGGTCGTCACCGTCGCCGACGACGGAGGGTCCAGCGGGCGGCTGCGGGCGACCCGCGACATCCTGCCCCCCGGCGACCTGCGTCAGGCCCTCGCGGCGCTCGCCGACGAGGAGGCGATCGCGGAGGTGTTCCAGCACAGGTTCGCCGGCAGCGACGACCTCGCCGGGCATCCCGTCGGCAACCTGGTGCTGTGCGCCATGATGGAGCTCGCCGGCGACCCGGTCGTCGCGCTGGACCGGGCGGCGGAGATGCTGCGCTGCGACGGGCGGGTGCTGCCCATGTCGCGCCGGCCGCTGCACATCGAGGCAGACCTGTCCGAGGGTGGCGAGGTGGTCACCGTGCGCGGTCAGCACGCGGTCGCGGTCACCTCCAAGACGATCGACCGGGTGCGGCTGGTGCCGGCGGCGCCCGAGGCGTGCGCGGAGGCGGTGCAGGCGACGACCGACGCGGACTGGCTGCTGTTCGGGCCCGGGTCGTGGTTCACCAGCGTGATCCCGCACCTGCTGGTGCCGCAGCTCGCCGCAGCGATCTCCATGAGTGGCGCGAAGCGCCTGGTCACGCTGAATCTGGCGCCCGACAGCGAGACGGCGGGGCTGACCCTGCCGGAACACCTTGCCGCCCTGCGTCGTTACCTACCTGGGCTGCACGTCGATGTAGTTCTTGCCGACGGGAAAGCCGTAGGCGACCCCGAACCGGTCCATCGTGCGGCAGAATCGCTGGGTGCCCGTCTGGTGCTCGCGCCGGTGGCCGTCGCGGACGGAGCACCGCAGCACGACCCGCACGCGCTGGCCACAGCCCTGGAGCCACTGCTCAGAGCGCCACGGCTGAGCAGCACCGACAGCACCACCGACAGTTCGAATGAGCCCCGCGAGGTGACGACAGAATGGCGATGACCGCTGCGGTCAAGGACGAGCTGAGCAGGGTGGACGTAGCCAAACCCTGCTGCCGGCGCGCCGAGATGGCCGCGCTGCTCCGCTTCGCTGGCGGGTTGCACATCGTCTCCGGCCGGGTGGTCGTCGAGGCCGAGCTCGACACCAACGCGGCCGCCCGACGGCTGCGCCGCGAGGTTTCCGAGGTGTACGGGTACCAGAGCGAGATCCACGTCCTCGCGAGCGGCGGCCTGCGCAAGGCCAGCCACTTCATCGTCCGTGTGGTGAAGGACGGCGAGGCCCTCGCCCGGCAGACCGGCCTGCTCGACGTCCGTGGCCGTCCGGTGCGTGGCCTGCCCCCGCACGTCGTGTCGGCCAACATGTGCTGCGCCGTCGCGGCCTGGCGCGGGGCGTTCCTGGCGCACGGGTCGCTGACCGAGCCGGGCCGCAGCTGCGCGCTGGAGATCACCTGCCCCGGGCCGGAGGCCGCGCTCGCGCTCGTCGGCGCCGCCCGGCGGATCGGGATCACCGCGAAGGCCCGTGAGGTCCGCGGCGTCGACCGGGTCGTGGTCAAGGACGGCGACGCGATCGCCGCGCTGCTCACCCGCATCGGCGCGCATCAGAGCGTGCTGACCTGGGAGGAGCGCCGGGTCCGGCGCGAGGTCCGGGCCACCGCCAACCGGCTGGCCAACTTCGACGACGCCAACCTGCGCCGCTCCGCCCGCGCCGCGGTGGCCGCCGCCGCCCGGGTCGCCCGCGCGATGGAGATCCTCGCCGACAACGCCCCCGAGCACCTGTTCAGCGCCGGTACGCTGCGGCTGGAGCACCGGCAGGCGTCCCTGGAGGAGCTCGGGGCGCTCGCCGACCCGCCGCTCACGAAGGACGCGATCGCCGGACGCATAAGGCGTCTCCTGGCCCTCGCCGACAAGCGCGCCCGTGACCTGGGCATCCCCGACACCGAGTCCGCGGTCACCCCGGAGATGCTGGTGAGCTGAACGGAAGCTCAGGTGGGTGATACGGCTGTGGGCTCAGACACCCCGACGGGAGTTCTGTGGCCCGCAGGCGATAGGGTTTTCCTGTTCGGCGACGAAGCCGTCCGTATGCCGCGAAACGCGGCCGCTCCCCGCTCATGGGCCTCATCGATCAGGGCCCCCGGCCGGGCGAGCCATGATCACTCACTGGCGACCGGCATCGGCAACGGCCGGCCGCGACGAGGCGAGGAGATGTGTCGAAGTGACCATCCGGGTTGGCATCAACGGCTTCGGCCGCATCGGCCGCAACTTCTTCCGTGCGGCGCTGGCCAAGGGCGCTGACATCGAAATTGTGGGCGTCAATGACCTCACTGACAACGCGACGCTGGCGCACCTGCTCAAGTACGACAGCATCCTGGGCCGCCTGCCCTACGAGGTGAAGGCGACCTCCGACGAGATCACCGTCAACGGCAAGACGTTCAAGGCGCTCGCCGAGCGCGACCCGTCGAAGCTGCCGTGGGCCGACCTCGGCGCCGACGTCGTGATCGAGTCGACCGGCATCTTCACCGACGCCGAGAAGGCCAAGGTCCACGTCGCCGCGGGCGCGAAGAAGGTCATCATCTCGGCGCCGGCCAAGGGCGAGGACGTCACCGTCGTCCTGGGCGTCAACGAAGACAAGTACGACGCCGCGAACCACACCATCATCTCCAACGCGTCGTGCACCACGAACTGCCTCGCGCCGATGGCCAAGGTCATCAACGACACGTTCGGCATCGAGCGTGGTCTCATGACCACGATCCACGCGTACACGCAGGACCAGAACCTGCAGGACGCCCCGCACAAGGACCTGCGCCGCGCCCGCGCCGCCGCCCTGAACATCGTGCCGACCTCGACCGGTGCCGCCAAGGCGGTCTCGCTGGTCCTGCCCGAGCTCAAGGGCAAGCTGGACGGCTACGCGCTGCGTGTGCCGATCCCGACCGGCTCGGCCACCGACCTGACCGTCACCGTGGGTCGCGAGACCACGGTCGACGAGGTCAACGCCGCGATGAAGGCCGCCGCCGACGGTCCGCTCAAGGGCATCCTGACCTACACCGAGGACCCGATCGTCTCCAGCGACATCGTGACCGACCCGGCGTCGTGCATCTTCGACGCGGGCCTGACCAAGGTCATCGGCAACCAGGTCAAGGTCGTCGGCTGGTACGACAACGAGTGGGGCTACAGCAACCGCCTCGTCGACCTCGTCACGCTGGTGGGCACCGGCCTGTGAAGACGCTCGACGACCTCCTGAGCGAGGGCGTCAAAGGTCGGCGCGTGCTGCTGCGCGCCGACCTGAACGTTCCGCTCGACGGAGACAAGATCACCGACGACGGGCGCATCCGGGCGGTCCTGCCGACCCTCAACGCGCTGCGTGAGGCCGGCGCGCGGGTCACCGTGGTGTCGCACCTGGGCCGCCCGAAGGGCGAGCCCGACCCGAAGTACACCCTCCAGCCCGTCGCGGGCCGGCTCGGTGAGCTGCTCGGCAAGCCCGTCGCGTTCGCCACCGACACGGTCGGCGAGTCCGCGCAGGTCGCGGTCGCCGGGCTCGGCGACGGCGACGTCGCGCTGCTGGAGAACCTGCGCTTCAACAAGGGTGAGACCAGCAAGGACGAGGCCGAGCGGGGCGCGTTCGCCGCGCAGCTGGCACAGTTCGCCGACGTCTACGTCGACGACGCCTTCGGTGCCGTGCACCGCAAGCACGCCAGCGTGTTCGACGTGGCGGCGCTGCTTCCCCGGTACACCGGCGGCCTCGTGCAGCGCGAGCTCGACGTGCTGTCGAAGCTCACCGGCGACCCCGAGCGGCCGTATGTGGTCATCCTCGGCGGCTCGAAGGTGTCGGACAAGCTCGCCGTCATCGAGGCGCTGCTGCCGAAGGTCGACAAGCTGCTCATCGGCGGCGGCATGTGCTTCACCTTCCTCAAGGCCCAGGGCCACGAGGTCGGCAAGAGCCTGCTGCAGGACGAGATGGTCGGCACCTGCGCGGACCTGCTCGCCCGTGGCGGCGACAAGATCGTGCTGCCCGTCGACGTGGTGACCGCGGACAAGTTCGCGGCCGACGCGAAGACCCAGGTCGTCGCCGCCGACGCGATCCCGGCCGAGGAGCTCGGCCTGGACATCGGCCCGGAGTCGGTGGCGCTGTTCAGCCACGCCGTCGAGTCCGCGAAGACCGTGTTCTGGAACGGTCCGATGGGCGTCTTCGAGCTGGCGCCGTTCGCGGCCGGCACGCGGGGCGTCGCCGAGGCCATCACGAAGATCGACGGCTTCAGCGTCGTCGGCGGTGGCGACTCCGCCGCGGCCGTTCGCGCCCTCGGCATCCCCGAGGACGGGTTCAGTCACATCTCGACCGGTGGTGGCGCGTCCCTGGAGTACCTCGAGGGCAAGGCCCTGCCCGGCATCACCGCGTTGGAGGGCTGAGCGATGGCAGAAGCAACCGGCCGCAGGCCGCTCATGGCCGGCAACTGGAAGATGAACCTCAACCACCTCGAGGCCATCGCCCTGGTGCAGAAGCTGGCGTTCAGCCTCAACGAGGCGCAGCTGGAGGCCGTCGAGGTCGTCGTGCTGCCCCCGTTCGTCGACATCCGCAGCGTGCAGACGCTGACCGACGGCGACAAGCTCAACATCGGCTACGGCGCGCAGGACCTGTCGCAGCACGCGTCGGGCGCCTACACGGGCGAGGTCTCCGGCGCGATGCTGGCGAAGCTCGGCTGCCAGTACGTGGTCGTCGGGCACTCGGAGCGCCGCCAGTACCACGGCGAGGACGACGCGCTCGTCAACGCCAAGGTGAAGGCGGCCCTCGCCAACGGCATCGCCCCGATCCTCTGCGTCGGCGAGGGTCTCGCCGTCCGTGAGGCGGGCGAGCACGTCGGCTACACCCTCGCCCAGCTCGACGCCGCCCTCGAGAAGATCAAGACCGACGAGGTCGAGAAGATCGTCGTGGCGTACGAGCCGGTGTGGGCCATCGGGACCGGCAAGGTCGCGACCCCGCAGGACGCGCAGGAGGTCATCGGCGCGATCCGGACCCGCCTCGCGGAGAAGTACACCGGCGGCACGGCCGACCGGGTGCGCATCCTGTACGGCGGCTCGGTCAAGCACGACAACGTGGCGTCGATCATCGAGCAGCCCGACATCGACGGCGCGCTCGTCGGTGGCGCCAGCATCGATGCGGAGGGTTTTGTCCGCATCTGCCGTCTCGGCAAGTAACCGCTTCTCAACGCAGCGGGGGGGGGGGGGGGGGGGGGGGGGGGGGGGGGGGTTTTTGTTCCTCCCCTTCTTTTTCCGAGGAGTGAAGAAGGATACAAGGGGTGGAGTCTCGCCATCCCACACAGGGG
>NZ_JBVJIJ010000010.1:33158-187244 GCF_055586325.1 Dactylosporangium sp. NPDC051087
CTTCTCCCCTCCCACCCCCACCCCCCCCCCCCCCCCCCCCCCCTCCCCCCCCCCCCCCCCCCCCCCCCCCCCCACGCTGTTTTGTATCCCACCCCTTGTTCCGCACGGCATGAACGACGCCTAAAGTGGCCTGGTCCGCGCCCTGACACGGGGTCAGCGGGACAACAATGCCAGGGCCCGCCCGCCACGAACGGGTGCGACCATGACGAGTGGGGATCGAGCATGCTCAGACAGCACATCGTGGCGTCCATGGCCGGTCTGTCCCTGCTCGTGAGCGCGGCGGCCTGCAGCGACGCGGGCGCCGAGAACCGCCCGCAGCCGCCGAAGACCGGCGGGACCCTCCACGTCGTCGTCAGCGCCAAACCGGCCCACCTGGACCCGCAGCGCATCGCGACCGCCACCGAGGCCAACGTCAGCCGCCTCACCACGCGGACCCTCACCACGTTCCGCTCCGAGCCCGGCGCGGCCGCCAGCGAGATCGTCGGTGACCTCGCCACCGACGCCGGCCGGCCCAGCGAGGGCAACCGCGTCTGGGACTTCCAGCTCAAGGACGACATCCGCTGGGAGGACGGCTCCCCGATCACCTGCGCCGACGTGAAGTACGGCGTGGAGCGCAGCTTCTCCAGCCTGTACTCGGTCGCCCAGCCGTACGCGAAGACGTACCTCGCGGGCACCGACAACTACGCCGGGCCGTTCGTCGGCGGCAACAACAACGGCAAGGGCCTGCAGTCCGTGCAGTGCGTCGACAACCGCAACATCAAGTTCACGCTGTCCCAGCCCGTCGGCGACTTCGGCTACACCGTCGCGATGACCGTGTTCGCGCCGGTCCTCGCCAAGCAGGACACCAAGGCCGAGTACGACAAGAAGCCGTTCTCCTCCGGCCCGTACAAGCTGCAGGAGAACACCGACCAGCAGCTCGTCTACGTGCGCAACCAGTACTGGGACCGCAAGACCGACAGCGTCCGCAAGGCCTACCCGGACAAGATCGTCATCGAGGCGAACGGCGACCTGCCGACCGTCACGTCCAACCTGATCCAGAGCGAGGGCGACTGGGCCGAGACCATCGACCTGGACAAGAACGTCGCGCCGAACTTCGTCCAGCAGGTGGTCAACGACGCCGCCCTGTCCTCCAGGGCCGTGCAGGGCAGCTACGGCGGCATCCGGTACCTGTCGCTCAACACCAAGCGCATCCCGGAGCTGGACTGCCGGCGGGCCCTCGTGTTCGCCTTCAACAAGCGCAAGTTCCGCGCGGCGCTCGGCGGCTCGGTCTTCGGCGACTACGCGAACACGATCATCGCCCCGCAGCTGAAGGCCCACAAGGACTTCGACCTGTACGACAGCAGCGCCAACGTCGAGGGCAAGCCCGACGTCGCGACGAAGCTGATGGACGACCAGCGCAACAAGGGCAAGCCGTGCGCCACGACGCTGACCCTGGCGATCCCGGAGCAGAAGGACATCCGGCGCCTGGCCACCACCATGGTCGAGACGTACCAGCAGATCGGCATCCAGATCAAGGTCAACGGCATCGACCCGGAGACGTACTTCGACGTCATCGGCAACCCCGCCAACACCAACGACCTGCTGTGGGCCGGCTGGATCCCCGACTGGGCCAACGGCTCGGCCGTCATCCCGCCGCTCTTCGACGGCCGCCTCATCCCGACGAAGGCGAACGCGACCAACAACCAGAACTACGCCCTCCTCAACGACCCTGAGATCAACAACGACATCACGTCGGCGTTGGAGGAGTCGGTACCGGAGCGGCAGTACCTCCTCTGGGGCGAGCTGGACGAGAAGATCGCGAGCAAGGCCGTCGCCATCCCGATCATCTACATGAAGGCGCTGCGGATGTCCGGGACCAAGGTCAGGGGCGGCTTCATCCACCCGCAGTTCGGCCAGCCGGACCTGTGTGCCCTGGGGCTCGCCTGACGAGCCCGGTCCAGTAAGCTGGCGTCTGTTTTGCAGACTTGACCGCCCATCGAGAGGACGACCGCGCCATGACGGCGTTCGCCTACACCCTGATCGTGCTGCTCCTCATCACGAGCGTGCTGCTCACCATGCTCGTGCTGCTGCACCGCGGCAAGGGCGGTGGCCTGTCGAGCATGTTCGGCGGCGGCGTCTCGTCCAGCCTCGCCGGCTCGTCGGTCGCCGAGAAGAACCTCGACCGCTACACGCTGCTGGTCGGCATCATCTGGTTCGCCTGCATCGTTGGTCTTGGCCTCTGGCTGAAAATTGTCGAAAACGGTGGTGCCTGAGCACGCTCCGGGTCCTAGACTCATGCGCGCGGTCCGTTCGGCGGGCCGCGCGCAGGTGTTTTTAGCAGGTGCTTTTCGCAGGTGTTTCGCCCACACTCCTGCCTCCGCACGACGTCGCACCCCCCGACGAACAGGAGCGAGCAGCCGTGGCAGCTGGTAACGCCATCCGCGGGACCCGGGTCGGTTCCGGACCCATGCGCTGGTCCGAGCGCGGTGAACAGGCCCCCCGCCGCAGCATCACCTACTGGTGCGCCAACGGGCACATGACCGAGCCCGCCTTCGCCGCCGAGATCACGCCCCCGGCCACGTGGGACTGCCCGCGGTGCGGCCTCCCGGCGGGTCAGGACGAGCAGGCCCCGCCGGAGCGCCCGCGCACCGAGCCGTACAAGACCCACCTGGCCTACGTGAAGGAACGCCGCACCGAAGAGGACGGCGAGGCCATCCTGGCCGAGGCCTTGGCCCGCCTCCGCCAGCGCCGCGGCTGACCCACCCGGCATTCTGTTTCGTCTCTGCACCAGCGACCCGCCCGGCCCCGGTGCCGCTTCCCGCGGCGCTGGGCGGTGGTGGGCGCCCGGGTTGTCCTGTTTCGTGGCTGTTCGCGAGGGCAGCGGGCTGTTCGCGGCCGACCGCCTCACCCAGGCGCCGTTGTCGTCGTCGCCCGGGTGCGCCACGGCGGCGGTGGCGTTGCCGCCGCGCATGAGGACGCCCTGGTTGCGGACGTCGCGGATGCCGGCCCGGCGGGTTCCTTCGCTGTGTGTCGGGCGGCCCGCGAGCGACTGTCGGCGTGGGTGCTGTCGTCGTGCGCGGCCCGTCGGACGAGAGCCCGGACATGGGTCTGGGCGCTGTGATGACCGTCGGCGCGCGTAACTTTCGTCGTGCCGGGTCCGTCGGGCGACGGCTCGAGTGAGGTGGGGCCCCGCCCCGCGATGACCGTCGTCGTGCGCGCTGTCGTCGTGCTCGGCGCGTCAGACGGCAGCCCGCCCGGAGGTGACGCTGTCGTTGAAGGTCACCGGAGACCGTCAAGACCGTGCGAACGTCCCCGAACGGCATCAGCCCGTCCGCGAACCCGCCGGTGCCGTAGGCGCTGGGTGCGGCACCGCCCGGACCAGCGGCGTGCCTGGCCGATGACCGGCGCGTCCACCGTCCGCAGCACGACTGGCGGGGCGCTCTCGGTCGCTGGTGGCCCGCTCCTGCTCACCTTGCGCTTCCGCTTTCACCACCCGGCCGAGCGACCCGAACCGAGCGGAAGCCGTCCGAACCGAGCGACCCGAACCGAGCGACCCGAACCGAGCGACCCGAACCGAGCGACCCGAACCGAGCGACCCGAACCGAGCGACCCGAACCGAGCGAGAGCCGCCCGAGCGACCCGGGCCGAGCGACCCGGGCCGAGTGAGAGCCGCCCGAGCCGTCTGAGCCGTCCGGACGAGCCGGGCCGACCCGTCCGAGCCGACCCGCCCGAGACAACCGTCCGGGCGGGCGCGGCGGGTGGAGTACAGCGGCGAAACGGCTACGAGCGCAGGGACTGGGCGGCGTCGGTGTCGACGAGCCACAGTGTGCGGTCCCGGCCGTGCACCCGTGCCGCAGGCAGCGACGACCCGGCCGCGAAGGCGTCCCGGACCGCGTCCGCCTTGCCGGCGCCGGACGCGAGCAGCCAGACCTCGGCGGCCGTGTTGAGGGTCGGCAGGGTCAGGGTGATGCGCACCGGTGGGGGTTTCGGGCTGTTGTGCACGTCCGCCACCGGGCGCGGGTCGTCGCCGACCGGGTGGCCGGGGAAGACCGACGCGACGTGCCCGTCCTCGCCGACGCCGAGCAGCACCAGGTCGAACTGGGTCCCGGCGATCTCGCGCTCGTACGCGGCGGCGGCCGCCGCAGGGTCCGTGCCGTCGGCGGCGGGCATCGGGTGGACGCAGGCCGGGTCGACGGGCAGGGCCGACAGGAAGGCCTCGCGGGCCTGGGTCTCGTTGCGGTCGGGGTCGCCGGACGGCAGGAAACGCTCGTCGCCCCACCAGAAGTCGACCCGTGACCAGTCGACGGCGTCGCGGGCCGGGTTGGTGTGGACCGCGGCGTAGATCTGCGCGGCGATGCGCCCGCCGGTGAGGACGAGCGCGGCGGCGCCCCGCTCCGCCTGCGCGTCCGTGAGCCGGACGATCAGGCGGGCGGCGGTCGCCTCGGCGAGCAGTTTCGGGTCACCGTGCACGACGACGGTCATGAAGAGACGGTCTCCAGAGTGGGGGAGGAGGCTTCCGGGCGCTCGGCGAGCGCCGGGTCCTTCCAGATGTGCACCCGCGGCGCGACCCGCTCGTCCAGGCTGCGCTTGCCGGTGGCCGCGGCCAGGGCCGCCGCGTACGGCTGGTCCGGGTCGAGGCGGCGCAGCTCCTCGGCGAGCTCCTCGCCGAGCGGCCGGCGGCTCAGCGGCAGGATCCGGTCGGGCTGGCCGGTGCGCCGCAGGGTGGCGATGCCGGCGTTCAGGTCGCGGTTGAGGCTCATGGTGCTGCCGTCGGCGAGCTCCAGGTTGACCGCTTCCATGATCTTGCCGGTGCCGCTGCGGCGGGTCGGGTGCACGCCGAGCCGGGCCTCGAGCCAGCCGCCGAGCAGCGGGCCGGTCGGGTCGGTGTCGGGGGCGACGATCTCGACGGTCTTGACGCCGACGGTGGTGGCGTCGAACGCGCCCGCGAGGAGCGTGCGCCACGGGGTGATCCGCGACCAGGCCAGGTCGGTGTCGCCGGGCACGTAGTCGTCGGCGCGGGTGCGCAGGTTGCCGACGGGGTCCGCGGCCTGGGAGCTGTCGGTGATGCGGCGGTCCGCGACGACGCCGAGCGGGTCGTAGGCGATCCGCTCCGGCGGGTCGCACTGCCACCACGTCACCACCGGCACGTCCGGGGCGAGCAGCGGCATGACGACCGACTCGGCGTGCAGGGCGAGGCGGCCCTGCATGCGCATGACGACGGCCTCGCACGGCCCGAGGCGGCCACCGACGACGATCTCCGCGTCGAGGCGGGACCGCTGCTGGGTGACGTCGGCGCGCACGATGATGAGCAGCCGGCACGGGTGCGCGGACGCGGCGATCGTCGCGGCCGCCTCCGCCTCCCGGACCTGCCGCTCGTCGACGACGGCGACGAGGGTGAGGGCGAGGCCGCTGGTCAGGCCGCCGGCGCTGCGACGCTCGTTGGCCAGAGCCTTGACGACCTCGATGCCTGTGGTGTCCCAAAGTCCGATCATGAAAAGACTCCTAAGCCCGGCGCCAGGCGCGGCCCTCGCGGGCCAGCATCTCGTCAGCTGCTCGCGGGCCCCATTCGCCCGCGCGGTACGGCTCGGGCGTCGAACCCGCCCACGCCTCCTCCAGGGGGTCGATGACGTTCCAGCTCGCCTCGACCTCGGCCGAGTCGGGGAACAGGGTCTTGTCGCCGACGAGGACGTCGAGGATGAGCCGCTCGTACGCCTCGGGGCTGGCGTCGGTGAACGCCTCGCCGTACTGGAAGTCCATCGCGATGTCGCGGACCTCCATCGTCGTGCCGGGCACCTTCGAGCCGAACTTCAGCATCACGCCCTCGTCGGGCTGGACGCGGATGACCAGCTGGTTGTGGCCCAGCATCTCCACGTCCGTCTGGTGGAACGGCAGGTGCGGCGCCTTCTTGAACGAGATGGCGAGCTCGGTGACCCGGCGCGGCATGCGCTTGCCGGCGCGGACGTAGAACGGCACCCCGGCCCAGCGGCGGTTCTGCACGCCGAGGCGGATCGCCACGTACGTCTCCGTCTTGGACTCCGCGGGGACGTCCTTCTCCTCCAGGTAGCCGGCGACGCGCTCGCCCGCGACCCAGCCGGTCAGGTACTGCCCGCGGACCGTGTTGGTGAACACGTCGGTCGGCACGGTGATCGCGTTGAGCACTTTGAGCTTCTCGGTGCGGATCGCGGTCGCGTCGAACGCGGTCGGCTCCTCCATCGCGACCAGCGCGAGGAGCTGCATCAGATGGTTCTGCACGACGTCGCGGGCGGTGCCGACGGTGTCGTAGAACCCGGCGCGGGTGCCGATGCCGACGTCCTCGGCCATCGTGATCTGCACCGAGTCGACGTAGTTGGAGTTCCACACCGGCTCGAACAGGTTGTTCGCGAAGCGCAGCGCCAGGATGTTCTGGACCGTCTCCTTGCCCAGGTAGTGGTCGATGCGGAACACGTCCTGCGCGGTGAACGCGTCGTCGACGAGGTCGTTGAGCTGCCGGGCGGAGGCCAGGTCGTAGCCGAACGGCTTCTCGACCACGACGCGGCGCCAGCCGCCGGACTTCGCGTTGTCGGACATGCCGGTGCGCTCGAGCTGCTTGAGCACGACCGGGAACGCCGACGGCGGGATCGACAGGTAGAACGCCGCGTTGCCCGGGATGCCGCCCTCGTCGTGCAGGTCGTCGAGGGTCTGCGCGAGGTGGTCGAACGCGGCGTCGTCCTCGAACGACCCGGGCACGAACTTGATGTTGCCCGCCAGGCGCGACCACACCTCCTCCCGCCACGTGGTCCGCGCGCCGTTCTGGGCGGCCTTGCGGGCAAGATCCTCGAAGTCGCCGTCGCCCCAGTCGCGCCGGGCGAAGCCGAGCACCGCGAAGCTCGGCGGCAGCAGTCCCCGGTTGGCCAGGTCGTAGACCGCCGGGATGAGTTTCTTGCGGGCCAGGTCACCGGTGACACCGAAGATGACCAGCGCGCACGGCTCGGGAATCCGAGGCAGTCGCCGGTCCTGCGGGTCCCGCAAGGGATTGGTCATCACACTCACCCTCCGAGGGCGGCCAACAATTGGTCGATACCGGAATTCCGGTCGGTCAGATGCAGTCGCAGCAGTGGCCGGCCCTGGTCGGTCAGGACCTGCCGATCGTCGGCGGCTTCGGCGGCCTGCAGCTCGCCGAACGTATACGGTCGCCCGGGGACGCCGAGGTCCCCGAAGACCGCGCCGGTGATCTGGATTGCGGAGGATTCAGGTGTACCGCCGGCGCCTCCGACGCCCGTAACGGCCTGGACCGGTCCACCGCCCCAGGCGAAGCTCACGGCCCGGTCGACCCGTCCGGCAAGCCCGGTCCGCACGCCGAGGGCAGCGGCGTCGGCGGTCCGGTCGAGGTGCGCCTGGACGACGATCGCCCCACCCGGCGGGACCGCCCGCGCGAACTCGTCGATCGCCCCGATGAGCGTCGTCGCCGTGACGGCCCCGTGCACCTCGACGGCGCCGTCGACGAACGCGGGCGCCTGCGGCGGCAACCCGGTGTCGAGGACCCGCAGCACGCCTTCCTGCGACGACGGGTCGCCCTGTCCCGCGCCGTTGACGGGGAGGTCGGCGGATCCGAAGCCGGCGGCGCCGCCGGAGGGCCCGGTGGCGGGTTGTCCGTTGCCGATGAGGCCGGCGATGGTGAGTGCCTGCTCCCAGGCGAGCAGCTGCGCGCCGAGCGGTCCGTTGACGGCGAGGTCGGGCGCGATGCCGCCACCGGGCATGATCCCGGGGACCAGCGCGCCGCCGGTGGTCACGCTGAGCACGTCGGGTCCTTCGTGCCCCCAGCTGCTCGGCGTCTCGAGGACGACCGGCACCGCCCGGGACCCGCCCGTGGCGAGCAGGGCCGCGACCCATTCGCCGATCCCGACGATCCCGCTGCCGTCGGGCGCCAGCGCGATCTTGTCCCGCCCGGCGGCCACGGCGGCGGCGAGCGCCGCGCCGAGCGCGACGGCAGGATGCGCGAACCGCGCCGAGGACCCGGCGGAGGAAACAGCGGAAGCGGAGGAAACAGCGGAAGTGGAGGACGCAGCGGAAGTGGAGGAAGCGGAAGCAGCAGTAGGAGAGCCGGCAGCCGCGGCGGCGACCGCCGGGAAGCCGGTGGGGGCGGCGCTCTGCGACGGCAGCGAGAAGCCGGCCGCCGACGTGTGCCGCGGCGGGGCGGCCAGGGCGAACGCCTGCTCCACCAGCTCGTTGACGTCCGCTCCGGCGAGCCCGGCCGGCACCAGCGAATAGGCCGACAGCGGCACGGGCTGCGCGAGGAACAGCTGCGCGCCCATCTCCAGCGCCGTCGTCGCCAGTGGCGAACCGGGCCGGGTGACGAAGACGAAGCGGCGCCCGAGGTCGTGGATCCCGTGGTCCTCGAACGCCTGCAGGAACGCCCGGCGGTGGCTGTCGACGGCCAGCGGCACCGACGTCGGCGACGAGGAGGTCAGCACGACCACGGTGCGCTGCAGCCGGTCGCCGACGGCGGCGGCGATGCTGTGCGGGTCGGTGCCGTTCAGGACGGTCAGCGGCACGCCGAGCGTGCGGGCGATCGCGTCGGCGGCGCGGGCCGTGACGCTGTCACCGGCGAGCACGACCCGGTCGAGCCCGAGGGCCCGCAGCTCCGTGCGGAGCATCGTGACCCTGGGCACCACGTCGTAGTCGGGGGACCAGTCCGGAGGTCCGGGCAGGGGAGTGGAAGGGGTGCGGGCGGAGATCGCACCGGCGACGGCCGCGGCGCCGAACACCGTGAGTCCGGCCGCCGCGGTGACGTCGTCGAGAAGATCAGGCACCCGCACCCTCCACAGATGACCAGCAGGCCTTCAGCCTACTGAAAACGCGAGGCCTACTTGGCGGCTTCGAGGGCCGACCGCACGGTCTCGATCATCTCGTTGCCGCTGACGCTGAACTTCTCGACGCCTTCGCGCTCCAGCACCTGCACGACGTCGTCGTAGTCGATGCCGGCGGCGGCGAGGGCGTCCATGACCTGCTGCGCCTCCGCGTAGGAGCCGGTGATCGCGTCGAGGCGGACCTCGCCGTGGTCGGCGAACGCGTGGATGACCGCCTCGGGCATCGTGTTGACGGTGCCGGGGGCGACGAGCTCCTCGACGTAGATCACGTCGCGGTACTCGGGGTTCTTCGTCGAGGTGGACGCCCACAGCGGCCGCTGCGGCTGGGCGCCCGCGTCGGCGAGGGCCTGCCAGCGCTCGGAGGAGAACAGCTCCTCGTACTTCTTGTACGCGAGCTTGGCGTTGGCGATCGCGGCCTTGCCCTTGAGCGCCTTCGCCTCCTCGGTGCCGATCTTGTCGAGGCGCTTGTCGTATTCGGTGTCGACGCGCGACACGAAGAACGACGCGACCGACCCGATCTTCGACAGGTCGTGGCCGTTGGCCTTCGCCTGCTCCAGGCCGGTGAAGAACGCGTTCATGACGGCCTCGTAGCGCTCCAGGGAGAAGATCAGCGTCACGTTGACGCTGATGCCCTCGGCGAGCACGGCGGTGATCGCCGGCAGGCCTTCCTTGGTCGCGGGGATCTTGATGAACAGGTTGTCGCGGTCGACCAGCCACCACAGCGCCTTCGCCTCGGCGACGGTGCGTGCGGTGTCGGCGGCGAGGCCCGGGTCGACCTCGATGGACACCCGGCCGTCGATGCCCTTGCTGGCGTCGGCGGCGGGTTTCATGACGTCGCAGGCCCAGCGCACGTCATAGGTCATGAGCGCGCGCATCGCCTCGTTGACCTGCGCGTCGCGCAGGGCGAGGTCCTTGACCGCGCCGGCGTAGTCCTCGGCCGAGGTCAGCGCCTTGGCGAAAATGGTGGGGTTGGTGGTGACGCCCACGACGTGCTGCTCACGGCGCAGCTTGTCGAGGCCGCCGCCGCTCAGCCGTGCGCGGGAGAGGTCGTCGAGCCAGACCGCCACACCAGCGGCGGAGAGCTCGGCCAGCCGATCGGAACTCATCGCAATGCTCCTCAGGGAATAGAGACTCAGTTGCCGGTGGTGGTGCCGGTGATCTCGCCGACCTTGGCGAGCGAGGCGTGCGCCGCCGCGACGACCTTGTCGGGGGTGAAGCCGAACTGCTCGAACAGCACCGTGTGGGGGGCGCTCGCGCCGTAGTGCTCGATGCTGACGGCCACGCCGTGGTCGCCGAGGATGTGCTGCCACGACATGGCGATGCCGGCCTCGACGGTGACCCGGGCCTTGACGCCGGTCGGGAGGACCTGCTGGCGGTAGGCCAGGTCCTGCTCCATGAACCACTCCTGGCAGGGCATCGACACGACGCGGGTCGGGGTGCCCTCCTCCTCGAGCCGCTTCTGCGCGGCGACCGCGAGCTGCACCTCGGAGCCGGTGGCCACGATGATGACCTGCGGCTGGCCGTCGGAGGCGTCCTTGAGGACATAGCCGCCCTTGGCGGTGCCCTCCGCGGACGCATACTCGGTGCGGTCCAGGGTCGGCAGGTTCTGCCGGCTCAGCGCCAGGGCGACCGGGTGGTCGGTGACCTCCAGGGCGCGGCGCCAGGCCCACGCGGTCTCGTTGGCGTCGGCGGGGCGGACCACGGACAGGCCGGGGATCGCGCGCAGCGCGGTGAGGTGCTCGACCGGCTGGTGCGTCGGGCCGTCCTCGCCGAGACCGATCGAGTCGTGCGTCCACACGTAGACGACCGGCAGCTTCATGAGGGCCGCGAGACGCACCGCGGGCCGCATGTAGTCGGAGAAGACGAGGAACGTGCCGCCGTAGGGCCGGGTCGGGCCGTGCAGCTTGATGCCGTTGAGGATCGCGCCCATGCCGTGCTCGCGGATGCCGAAGTGCAGCGTGCGGCCATACTCGTTGCCGGGGAACGCCTTCGTGGCGAACTCGGCCGGCAGGAACGAGGGCTCGCCCTCCATCGTGGTGTTGTTGCTCTCGGCCAGGTCGGCGGAGCCGCCCCACAGCTCGGGCAGCACCGGGGCGAGCGCGCCGAGGACGTCGCCGGACGCCTTGCGGGTCGCGATGCCCTTCTCGTTCGCGGGGAACTCCGGCAGCGCCTTCGCCCAGCCCTCGGGCAGGCGGCCGGCGAGGAGCCGGTCGAGCAGCGCGGCGCGGTCACCGGCGCCGGCGCGCCACGCCTCGAACTCCTTGTCCCACCTGGCGTGCAGGTCGCGGCCGCGCTCGATGGCGCCGCGGGAGTGCGTGAGGACGTCGTCGGACACCTCGAAGGTCAGCGCCGGGTCGAAGCCCAGGACCTGCTTGGTGGCGGTGATCTCGTCGGCGCCGAGCGCCGAGCCGTGGATCTTGCCGGTGTTCTGCTTCTTCGGGGCGGGCCAGCCGATGATCGTGCGCAGCGCGATGAACGACGGGCGGCTCGTCTCGGCCTTCGCGGCCTGGAGCGCGGCCCACAGCGCCTCGACGTCCTCGGTGTAGACGCCGTCGCCGGCGTCGTGCCCGGCGCGCCAGTCGACCGTCTGCACGTGGAAGCCATACGCCTCGTAGCGGGCGGCGACGTCCTCGCTCTTGGCGACCTTGGTGTCGTCCTCGATCGAGATCTCGTTGTCGTCGTAGATGACGACGAGGTTGCCGAGCTTCTGGTGGCCGGCGATCGCGCTGGCCTCGTGGCTGATGCCCTCTTCGATGTCGCCGTCGGAGCACAGCACATAGACATGGTGGTCGAACAGGCTCTCACCGGTCGCCGGCTCGGGGTCGAAGAGACCGCGCTCGCGGCGGGCCGCCATCGCCATGCCGACGGCGTTGCCGAGGCCCTGGCCGAGCGGGCCGGTGGTGGTCTCCACGCCGGCGGTGTGGCCGTGCTCGGGGTGGCCGGGGGTCAGCGAGCCCCACTGCCGCAGCGACCTGAGGTCGTCGAGGCTCAGGCCATAGCCCGAGAGATACAGCTGGATGTATAGAGTCAGGCTCGAGTGTCCACAGGAGAGCACGAAGCGGTCGCGGCCGAGCCAGTTGGGGTCGGTCGGGTCGTGCTTCATGACCTTCTGGAACAGCATGTATGCCGCGGGCGCCAGGCTCATCGCGGTGCCGGGATGGCCGTTGCCGGCCTTCTCGACGGCGTCCATGGCGAGGACCCGCACCGTGTCGACCGCCCGGCGGTCGATGTCGGACCAGGAAAGCTCGGGACCCTTGACCTCTTCAGCGCTCACGGCTGTGCTGCTCCTGTCGAACGAGGGATAGCAGGGCTGTTCAGATCGACCCTACCCACGAACGGGTAGCCCCACGCGCAGTCGACCATGTTTCGGACATCGGCGACACTGCCTGCGGCAACGGTAGTCGATGCCCGCCGCGCGCCCGACCGCCGCGCGACTGCGACGATGCCCGCTCCCGGCGGTAAACCTGTATCGATTCAGCCCTGCGCGAAACTTTTGCTGGCGCGGCACCGGCGGCGCCCCCGGACGAAGGCGCGCGCCGATGTGCCGGGGGAGGTGGTGGGGTCCCGGTCTGGCCTGCGTTGATCCTGTTCTAGGATGCGAGAGCCCGCCGGTCTCGGCGGACCCTCGGTGCCACCGTGCCAGTTCCGTGCCGTCCTCCGGCCGGGCCTCTGCGGCAGGCGGACCCCGGGTGCGGCCGATGCCGGAAGGTGGCTATCCAGACGTGACGCAGCTCGTCGACCGTGCGGTCTCCCAGGGCGCGTCCGAGCCGGTCCGCCCCACGACGGCAGCGGCATTGGCCCGGGCACAGCAGCAGCAGGCAGCGAGCCGCAGGGCTGGCTTCGGCGCCGTCGTCAAGGCCTATGTCTCGCTGACCAAGCCGCGGATCGTCGAGCTGCTGCTCATCACGACCGTCCCCGCGATGCTCCTCGCCGACCGTGGCGTGCCCTCGCTGTGGCTGATGGCCGTGGTGCTCGTCGGCGGCTCGCTCGCGGCCGGCGCGGCCAACGCGCTCAACTGCTACATCGACCGTGACATCGACCCGCTGATGAAGCGGACGTCACGCCGCCCGCTCGCCACGCACAGCATCACGCCACGGGCCGTGCTCGTCTTCGGGCTGATCCTGGCGGCGCTGTCCACGATGCTGATGGCCGTGTTCACCAACCTGCTCGCCACGCTGCTGACCGTCGGCGCGATCGCCTACTACGACCTCGTCTACACGCTGTGGCTGAAGCGCACGACGCCGCAGAACACGGTGTGGGGCGGCGCGTGCGGCGCGGCGCCGGTGCTGATCGGCTGGGCCGCGGTCACCGGCTCGCTCGCCTGGCCGGCATGGGTCATGTTCGCCGTGGTGTTCCTGTGGCAGCCGCCGCACTTCTACGCCCTCGCCATCAAGTTCAAGGACGACTACGCCCGCGCCGGCATCCCGATGCTGCCCGTCGTGGCGAGCATGCGCCGGGTCGGCCTGGAGACCGTCGTCTACAGCTGGCTGACGGTCGCCGCCTCGATCGCGCTGTGGCCGTTCGGCATGACCCCCCTGTATGGGGTCGTCGCCGTCGTCGTGGGCGCGTTGCTGCTGGTGGAGGCCCACCGGCTGGACGGCCGGGCGCGCCGGGGCGAGCCGCTCAAGCCGATGCGGCTGTTCCACTGGTCGGTGACCTACCTGACGCTGCTGTGCGTGGCGGTCGGGGTAGACGTCTTCATCCAGTGATTTCGTTGCACCCCGCGCCGCATTGTTGCCGGGGACACCGCAGTCAATTGTCGAGCTAAGCGCGGACTTACCCCGGAAACGCCCGAATTTTTGGCACACCTCGCGCCGCTCTACGTGACGTGATGCATGTCTCTCGTTCAGTCGCCAAAACGAGGACCTGAATATCCGCTTTTAACCGGTTCTGTCAGGGCAAAGCGAACGTGCCATGAACGAAACCTGTCAGTAACTACGATCACATCAGTACCGCAGTTCAACCACAAGTGGCGGGCGCCCCCTTTAGTGTGGCCGTCATGGCAGATGGTTCCGATACGACGATGACCCTGAGCCGCCCGGTGCCGGGCAGCCTGATCTCCGGCATCAAGTCCTTCGCGGACGACCACGGCGGCGCCAAGGCAGTCATCGAGTACGTCGGCCGGCGCGGTGCTCGCATCGTGCTCGTCGGGGAGGACGGCGTCTGGGGCGACCAGATGGCCGAGGGCACCGACATCGCGCGTTCCGCCTGCGCGCAGGCCGGAGTCAAGATCGAGAACGCCTGGGAGCGCGAGCTGCTCGAGCAGATGCGGCCCAGCAACGACCTCTGGCGCTCCATGGGGCGGCGTGTCCTGTCCCGCTAGGGTCGCCTATCTTCGCTGAGTGATCACCGAACAGTCATATTCCGCGACCCGGGCCCGCGCCCGGGTCGCTCTCGTTACCTGCGCCGAACTGCCAGACCTCGACGCCGACGACCAGAGCCTCATCCCGGCGCTCGCCGCGGTCGGCGTGACCGCCGTCCCCGCCGTCTGGGACGACGCGGACGTGGACTGGGCGGCGTTCGACCTCGCCGTCGTGCGCAACACCTGGGACTACCCGAAGCGCCGCGCCGAGTTCACCGCCTGGGCGGGCTCCGTGCCGCACCTCGCCAACGCCCCCGACGTCATCGCCTGGAACACCGACAAGCGCTACCTGCGCGAGCTCGAGGAAGCCGGCATCCCGATCGTCCCCACCACCTGGATCGACCCCGGGGACGCCGTGGAGTTCGGCACCGGCGAAGAGATCGTGGTCAAGCCGGCCGTGAGCGTCGGCAGCGTCGACACCGGCCGCTACCGGCTCCCCGAGCAGACGGACCTCGCCGTCGCGCACGTCCGGCGCCTGCAGGAGGCCGGACGCACGGTCATGGTCCAGCCGTACCTCGCCGACGTCGACACCGCGGGGGAGACCGCGCTGCTGTTCGTCGCCGGCCAGTTCAGCCACGCGATCCGCAAAGGCCCGATCCTCACCGGCCCCGACGTGGGCGTCGACACGCTCTACCAGGAGGAATCCATCACACCGCGAACGCCGTCGCCGGCCGAGCACGCCCTCGCCGAACGGGTCCTGACGGCGCTGCCGTTCGACCGGTCCGGCCTGCTCTATGCCCGCGTCGACCTGCTGCCGACCCCGTCCGGCGATCCCGTCGTCATCGAGGTCGAGCTCACCGAGCCGTCGCTGTTCCTGACCACCGCCGACGGCGCTCCCGACCGGCTCGCCCGAGCGATCGCCGGCCGCCTGTGAACATCTTCGAGGCGGTCCTCCTCGGCTTCGTCGAGGGCCTGACCGAGTTCCTGCCGATCTCCAGCACCGGCCACCTCACCATCCTGGAGAAACTCCTCGGCTACTCGATCGACGACCCCGACATCACCGCGTTCACGGCGATCATCCAGACCGGCGCCGTCCTCGCCACCGCGATCTACCTGCGCCGCGACATCGCCCGGATCGTCCCCGCGTTCTTCCGCGGCCTGTTCGACAAGACCAGGCGGGACAACGCCGACTACCGCTTCGGCTGGTCGGTGATCCTCGGCTCGATCCCGGTCGCGGTCATCGGCCTGCTCTTCAAGGACCAGATCGAGACCACCCTGCGCAGCCTCTGGTTCGTCGGCGGCGCCCTCATCGCCTTCTCCGGCGTCATGTGGTTCGCCGACCGCGCCGCCACCCAGCAGCGCCACGAGGCCGACGTGACGTGGAAGGACACGCTCATCATCGGCACCGCCCAGGCGCTCGCCCTCATCCCCGGCGTCTCCCGCTCCGGCGCGACGATGTCGGCGGGCCTGCTGCGCGACTTCGACCGGGTCACCGTCACCCGGCTGTCGTTCTTCCTGTCCATCCCCGCCCTGCTCGCCGCCGGCGTGCTGCAGATCGCCGACGAGCACGACAACATCGCCACCGGCGTCGGCTGGCCCGCGACGATCACCGCCACCCTCGTCAGCGGCATCGTGGGCTACCTGGCCGTCGCGTGGCTGCTGAAGTTCGTCGCGCGGCACACGTACACGATCTTCATCGTGTACCGGGTCTGCCTCGGCACCCTCCTGCTCGTCCTGGTCGGCACCGGGACGATCGAAGCGACCTAAGCTCCCGCTCCGGGCCGCCGATGTACCGATAGTGAAACGGCGGCTCGGTGCGGCGCTCGTCCTGACCTCGGCACTGCTCGCCTGCGTCACGGGCTGCGGCGTCCTGCCCGGCCTCGGCTCCGGCGGCGGCGCCAAGAAGAAGCAGGACGGCAAGGTCCTGGACCTGCCGCAGAAGACGGTCTACTCGAAGGGCGACGCCGTCGACCCGTCCGCCGGCATGACCACCGGCGCCCCGGTCCGCGGCCCCATCGCGTCGATCTCGCCGCTGCCCAAGGTCAGCCGCAGCTACCCCACGCCGAGCATGAGCCCCACCGAATGCACCGGCGTCGTCCGGCAGGGCGTCGTCAACGGCGCCGAGGTCGTCCCCGGCACCGCCTCCGCCGTCGTCAGCTGGTGGAACATCGGCGACCCCAACATCGTCGAGTACAAGCTGACCGCGATGTCGCAGGAGCTGCTCATCGGGCCGCAGCCGGGCTGGACGTGGCAGACGGTCCCGCCCGACAAGGGCTGCACCCGGGTCACGGCGACGGTCACCGGCCTGATCTCGCAGACCCCGTACGTCTTCGTCGTGCACGCGCTGCTGAAGAAGTACGAGTCGCTGCCGCCCACGGCGCCCGAGATCGCCCGCTCCGAGTCCGTGCGGATGCTGTGACCCCGGCGGCGGCTATCGTGGGGGCGGTGACCGACGCCCCGCAGCTGGTGCGGCCCGCCGCCGTCGACGGGCTCGACGTGCCGCTGCTCACCCACTACGACCCGGCCGGCCGGCGCACCGCGCTGACCGCGGCGCAGCTCGGCGGCCTGGCGGCGCGGACCGCCGGCCTGCTGCACGACTGCGGGCTCGGCTCCGGCAGCCGCGCCGCGGCCCTGCTCCCGCCGCACTGGCGCACCGCCGGCGCCCTGCTCGGCGCGTGGTCGCTCGGCGTCACGGTGTCGTTCCACCTGGCCGCGACCGCGGGCCTGCCCGCCGCCGGTCCGGACGCGGGCGTGCCGTTCGACGTGGTGTTCGTGGCGGGGGAGCGGGCCGGCTCGTGGCTGGAGGACATCCCGGACGCCCCGCACCGGTTCGTGTTCGGCCCGGGCACCGGCGATCCGCGCGACCTGCTCGGCTACCGCGACTTCGAGACGGCCGTCGCCGCCTATCCGGCCGGCGTCCCCGCGCCCGCCCTGGTCCGCACGGGGTCGGCGGCGAGCGGCGACGGCACCACGTATGGGCAGTGGGGCAGCATCGCCCGTGAGCTGGCCGACCGGCAGGACCTGCGCGCCGGCGACCGGGTCGTGGTCGACGCCGCCGAGCACGAGCATCCGGTGAAGTGGCTCCTGGCCCCGCTGTCGGTGGGCGCCTCGATCATCCTGTGCACCGACCCCGCCCGCCTCGACGAGATCTCCACCACCGAGCGGGCGACGAAGATCTTCGGCCGCCCCTGACCCCCCATGATCCGGAAGACTTCGTGCAGCCATGGGCGCACAGACTCTTCAGGATCATGAGAAGGCCCGGATGACGGAGAGCCCGCGCTCCGAACCGGGTTCCGTCAGAGGCCTTTCGCGTGAGCCTGGAGTGCGCGGTCGACCAGTACACCAGCGGCATCCAAGGATCCGTCGGCCGCTCCTGCCGCGGCGGTGGCGCGGGCCAGGTTGGCACGCATCACGTCGGGGTGCACGAGCAGCGGCTCCAGGGCGGCGCGCAGCCACGACGCGGCGGAGCCGGTGCAGACGAGCAGCTCGCGCAGGGGCCGCCACTCCGCGTGCCAGGCGCCGGCGGCGCGCTCGTGCTCGTGGGCCATCGCGGCGAGGACGCTGGCGACCAGTCCCGGCGCGGACGCGGCGCTGCCGAGGGCGCAGACGGCGGCGACGGGGTCGCGCTTGTGCGGCATCGCCGCCGAGCCGCCGGGAGCGGCGGCGGAGACCTCGTCGACCTCGTCCTGAGCCAGCAGCGTCAGGTCCCGGGCGATCTTCGCCACGACCCCGGCGGCGGAGCCGAGCGCCCCGGCGAGGTCGGCGACGCGGGTACGCTCCGTGTGCCAGGGCAGGACCGGCTCGGCGAGACCGAGCAGGGTGGCGAGGCCCTCGACGACGTCGGGGCCGTCCTCGCCGAACGGGGCGAGGGTCCCCGCGGCGCCGCCGAACTGCACCGCGAGGCGCTCCCGCCGCACCTGCTCCAGGCGCCGGCGGGCCGCGTCGAGCCCGCCGAGCCAGCCGGCGGCCTTCAGCCCGAACGTGGTCGGCACCGCCTGGCGCAGCAGCGTGCGGCCGATCATGCGGGTGTCGCGGTGCTCGCGGGCCAGCCGGGCGGCCTGCTCGGCGCAGCCGGCGAGGTCGCGCAGCAGCGGCCGCAGCGCCTGCGACGCGACCAGCATCCCGGCGGTGTCGAGGATGTCCTGGCTGGTGGCGCCGAGGTGCACGGACGGCCCGGCGTCCGCGGCGAGGGCGCGCAGCGTCTCCACGAGCGGCACGACGGGGTTGCCGCTGGCGGCGGCGCGGGCGCCGAGATCGGCGGCGGCGAAGCGCTCGGGCTTGGCGCAGCCGGCGATCGTGTCGGCGTGCGCCTGCGGGATCAGCCCGCTGAACGCCTGCACCTGCGCGAGCGCCGCCTCGACCTGGAGCATCGCGGTCAGCCACGCGTCGTCGCCGACGGCGGCGGCGACCTCGCCACGGGCCAGGACGCCGTCGAACAGGCTGGAAGCGCTGGGTCTCATGGCCGCCTCCGGTCACTGGTCTGGTGTCGACTCTATCGGCGTGGCCTGCGGTGATGTCGTCGTTTGCGGCAGCGCGCGCTGGGTGGCGAGCTCGTGGCGGGTCGGCGGCGGGGTGCGCGCCGGCACCGGCGCGACGGCCAGGTCCCACCCGGCCGCGGCGCGCGCTGTTCGGGACCCGCGCGGCCGGCGTGCACGAATGGCTGGTCCGGGAGGCCGGCTCGGTGCCCGCGGTCGAGACGCACGCCGCCGCCCAGGAGCGCCACGAGGCCGCCGCGCTCGCGTCCGGCCGCCCGGCGGCGTCGCGCTCAGCGCCCTGCCCCGGCTGAGCCTCGCCCGGCGGTCGCCGGTCGGGGTCGTCGGCGTCATCGCCCCGTTCAACTTCCCGCTGATCCTCGCCGTCCGGGCGGTCGCTCGGCATCCTCACCGGCGACCCGCCGCGGGGCCTCGCGCTCGCCGAGCGGATCCCGGCGGGATCGTGCACGTCAACGACCAGACCGTCAACGACGAGGCGGTCGCGCCGTCCGGCGGGGTCCGCGACTCCGGCAACGGAGCACGGGCGGGGGCGGACCGAACGCGGACGCCTGCACCGACCTGCGGTGGATCACGGTCCGCGACACGATCGCCCCCTAGCCGTTCTGAGGTCCGCCCCCTTTCCGGGGCCGGCTCACAGGAAGTCGGTGAAACCCGGACGGAAGCGGTCGTCCGGGGCGCCGATCGTGGTGAACACCAGCCCGCCGCGTGGCTCGACCCCGGGAAGATGCTCGGTCATACGCTGCTGTTCAACGACGCAGGCCAATGCCTCTTGCAGGTCTGATTCGAGCTGATGGATCGCTTCCTCAAGATTCTCATCCTTGCGTGACCAGTCGATATCGGCCTCGCGGAGCTGCTGTCCGGCCAGCTTGGCGATCACGTCGGGGTCGTTGACCGCGACCTCCAGGCGGCAGTAGATCTGCATGATGAGCGGTTCCGGTTGACCCATTGCAGAAGAGTTGCACATGGAAGAACTGCCGCCAAAGAACGTGCAGATGAATTTACAGCCCGGCAATAGACGCGGCTAAGGTGTTGCGGATGGTGTCGTTCCTCCGCAATGTGGCGTTCGACTGCGCCGACCCGTTCGCCCTCGCCACCTTCTGGGCCGAGGTGATCGGCCACCCCGTCCACCCGGAGTGCGCGCCCGGCGACGCCGAGGTCGTCATCGAGCCGCCCGGCGCGGTCCGGCTGTATTTCCAGGCCGTCCCGGAGCCCAAGACGCTGAAGAACCGGGTCCACGTGTGTCTCGAGCCCGGCGACCGCGGCCGCGACGCCGAGATCGACCGGCTCCTCGCGCTCGGCGCCACCGTCGCCGCCGACCACCGCGAGCCCGGCGGCTCCGGCTGGGCGGTGCTGCACGACCCGGCCGGCAACGAGTTCTGCGTGACCCGCTCGGCGGCCGAACGCCACCCGGTGTGAACGTTTCGGGCAGGTCTGGTGCAGACCGGCCCGATCCGGGTGGCGGTGCGGCAGGGTCGGCCGTGTGCCCGCGACGCTTCCCACGCATCCCCTGGCCGTCCTGCCGCTGAAGCTGTGGCGGCCGCGCTGGTTCGACGGCGTCGCCCTCGCCGTCGGCGCCACCGCCCCCGACATCGCCTACGCCGCCGGCGATCTCGCGGTCATCCGCAGCCACACCGTCGCGGCGGCGTTCTGGTGGGGGCTGCCGGTCACCGTGCTCGTCGCGTGGCTGATCCGGCTCGGCGCGCCCACCGTCGCCGCGCACCTGCCGGGAGCGCTGCGCGAATACGGCGTGCTGCGGAAGGTCCGGCACCGGTGGTGGGTCACGGCCGGCTCGGCGCTGCTCGGCGACGCCAGCCACCTGCTGTGGGACCTGGTCACCCACCCCGTCGGCGTCATCGGCTCGTGGCGCCTGGTCCGCGACGTCAGCGACTACGCCGCGCTGCTGCTGTTGCCGCTCTTCCTCATGTACGTGGCGCGCCGCCACCTCGTCCGTGAATGGCACGGGGCCGCACCGGTCGTCGAGCGCCGTCCGCTGCTGTTCTGGTCGGTCGCCGTCGAGGTGTTCGCGGCGGGAGCGTTCGTCACCGGCGCGCTGAGCTACGGCGGCCCGCACGTGTTCGTCGTGCGGCTCATCGTATCGGCGATGATCGCTCTGCTGGTGGCCTGTCTGGCACTACACTGCGTGCGTGCTCCTGGAGACAGACCGGTTGTCGCTGCGGCGGTTCCACGCGGGTGACGCCGCCGCCCTCGCCGCCTACCGTTCGGATCCGGACGTCGCCCGGTATCAGTCGTGGGACGCGCCCTATCCGCTCGGCGACGCGCTCGCGTTCGTCACCGAGACCGCGCACCTGGACCCGGAGCGGGAGGGCTGGTTCCAGTACGCGGTGGAGGGCCGCGACAACGGGCTGCTCCTCGGCGACGTCGGGGTCAACCGCGGCGACGGCGGCCGGCAGGCGGAGATCGGCTTCACGTTCGCGCCCGCCTTCCAGGGCCAGGGCTATGCGACCGAGGCCGTCGGGCGGGTCGTGCGGCACCTGCTCGTCGAGGAGGGCCTGCACCGGGTGCACGCGTCGCTCGACGCGCGCAACGAGCGCTCCGCCCGGCTGCTGGAGCGGCTCGGCTTCCGCCGGGAGGGCCTGCTCGTGCGCGCCAGCTACTGGAAGGGCGAGTGGACCGACGACCTGCTCTACGCGGTGCTCGCCTCGGAGTGGGCCTCGTAAAGCCAGGTGGCGCGATCCTTCGCCGGGTGGCGCGGTCCTCGCTACGCGGTGCTCGCGTCCGAGCGGGCGTCGTGGATCTCCTGCACGGGCTCCGCTTCCGGCTCCCGGCGGGGTGACACGGCCAGCAGCAGCCCCATCGTCGCCGTCCACACCAGGCAGGCGCCGAGCATGTGCAGCAGCACGACCGGCCAGGGCAGTCCGGTGAAGTACTGCACGAAGCCCACCACGCCCTGCCCGAGCTCGACCAGCAGCAGCAGCCCGGCGGCGCGGGTCACCCGCAGCGGCGCGCCCAGCGCGCGCAGGCCCAGCCACAGCGCCAGGGTCAGCCCGACCAGCACGAACACGGCGTCGCCGTGCAGCTGGGAGACGGTCGCGGGGTCGAAGCCGGTCCGGGCCGCCTTCGTGTCGCCGGAGTGCGGCCCGCTTCCCGTGACGACCGTGCCCAGCACCAGCACCGCCGCCGACACGGCCGTGACCACGATCCCGGCCGTGCGGATCGCCCGCGGCGCGGTCCAGCGCGGCGGCACCTCGCGGGTGCGGTGCCAGAACACGTAGGCCAGGGCGATCAGCACCATCGAGGCGAGGAAGTGCGCCATCACCGTCCACGGGTTGAGCGCCATCCGGACCGTGATGCCGCCGAGCACGCCCTGGAACGCGATGCCGGCCATCATCCACACGGCGGCCGGCAGGAGTCCGGCGACCCGCCGGCGCTGCCGCCACGCGGCGAGCAGCGCGACGACCGCGAAGAGGCCGAGGACGAACGTCAGCGTCCGGTTGCCGAACTCGATGATCCCGTGATGCCCCATCTCCTGGGTCGTCACGTAGGACTCCTCGGTGCACCGCGGCCACGTCGGGCAGCCCAGGCCCGACCCGGTCAGCCGGACGAGCCCTCCGGTGCACACGATCCCGACATTGGCGACCAGCGAGGCGAGAGCCGCCCGGCGCAGCACCACGGGCCGATCGAGCAGCGACGACAGCTTCCCCAACACCCGGCAGATACTACGCGCGGCTACATATGGCACCGGCGGTGGGTTTAGTAAGGAGAGGCTTACCTTTCGTGCGTTGGATCACCCGGAGGGCGGTTTGCCTGCGACAGGTGAATTACGTAACGTTGGTGTTGTGAAAAACGCGGAGGTGGCGCAGAGCTCTGCCGTCGCTGACGCGTGCCCGCCGCTCGATGTGCGCACCCGTGACCGGGTCACGGAGCTGCTGTTGCAGCAGGGGTCCGCGACAGCGACCGAGCTGGGGCTCGCCCTCGGGCTGAGTGCCGCCGGGATCCGCCGGCACCTCGACGCCATGCTGGCGGAGGGCCTGGTGGAGAGCCGGGAGCGGCCCGAGCGGGGCAGGCGCGGCCGGGGACGGCCGGCGAAGGTCTTCACGCTGACCGCCGCGGCCCGCGAGACGCTGCCGCACACCTATGACGACCTGGCCACGTCCGCGCTGCGGTGGATCGCCGAGCACCACGGCGAGTCCGCGGTGGCCGCGTTCGCGATGGCGCAGGTCGCCGGGCTCGAGGAGCGCTGCAAGGCGGCCATGGCCGAGGCCGGCGACGACCCCCTGGCCAGGGCCGAGGCGCTCGCCAAGGCGCTGACCGCCGAGGGCTACGCTGCCGGCGCGACGACCATCGCCACCGGCGGGCAGCTGTGCCAGCACCACTGCCCGGTGGCGCACGTCGCCGCCGAGTTCTCCCAGCTGTGCGAGGCCGAGACCCAGGTCATCTCGCGCCTGGTCGGCACGCACGTCCAGCGGCTCGCGACCATCGCCAACGGCGATGGCATCTGCACCACGCACATTCCGGCGCCGATCTCCGGCGCTCGTCCCGATAGGCAAAGGAACGTGAGATGACCACTGCCGATCAGCTGGCCGGCCTCGGCCGGTACGAGTACGGCTGGGCCGACTCGGACAGCGCGGGCGCGGCTGCGCGCCGAGGGCTCAACGAGGACGTCGTGCGCGACATCTCGGCGAAGAAGAACGAGCCCCAGTGGATGCTCGACCTTCGTCTCAAGGGCCTGCGCCTGTTCGACCGCAAGCCGATGCCGGCCTGGGGCGCGGACCTGTCGCACATCGACTTCGACAACATCAAGTATTTCGTCCGCTCGACCGAGAAGCAGGCGGCGAGCTGGGAAGACCTTCCCGACGACATCAAGGCGACCTACGACAAGCTCGGCATCCCCGAGGCGGAGAAGCAGCGCCTCGTCGCCGGCGTCGCCGCGCAGTACGAGTCCGAGGTCGTCTACCACAAGATCCGTGAGGACCTCGAGGAGCAGGGCGTCGTCTTCCTGGACACGGACACCGCGCTGCGCGAGCACGAGGACGTGTTCAAGGAGTATTTCGGCACCGTGATCCCGGTCGGCGACAACAAGTTCGCCGCGCTCAACACCTCGGTGTGGTCCGGTGGCAGCTTCATCTACGTGCCCAAGGGCGTGAAGGTGGAGATCCCGCTGCAGGCCTACTTCCGGATCAACACCGAGAACATGGGCCAGTTCGAGCGGACGCTGATCATCGTCGACGAGGACGCCTACGTCCACTACGTCGAGGGCTGCACCGCGCCGATCTACTCCTCCGACTCGCTGCACTCCGCGGTCGTGGAGATCGTCGTGAAGAAGGGCGCCCGCTGCCGCTACACCACGATCCAGAACTGGTCGACCAACGTCTACAACCTGGTCACCAAGCGCGCCGTGTGCCACGAGGGCGCGACCATGGAGTGGATCGACGGCAACCTCGGCTCCAAGGTCACCATGAAGTACCCGGCGGTCTACATGCTCGGCGAGCACGCCAAGGGTGAGGTCCTTTCGGTCGCGATGGCCGGCGAGGGCCAGCACCAGGACGCGGGCGCCAAGATGGTGCACGCCGCGCCGCACACCTCCTCGACCATCGTGTCGAAGTCGATCGCCCGTGGCGGCGGCCGCACCTCCTACCGGGGCCTGGTCCAGGTCATGGAGGGCTCGCACCACTCCCGCTCAACGGTGAAGTGCGACGCGCTGCTCGTCGACACGATCTCCCGCTCCGACACGTATCCGTACGTCGACATCCGTGAGGACGACGTGTCGATGGGGCACGAGGCGACGGTCTCGAAGATCAGCGACGACCAGCTGTTCTACCTGATGTCCCGCGGCCTCACCGAGGACGAGGCGATGGCGATGATCGTGCGCGGCTTCATCGAGCCGATCGCCAAGGAACTTCCCATGGAGTATGCGTTGGAGCTCAACCGGCTCATCGAGCTGCAGATGGAGGGCGCTGTCGGATGAGCGGCCAGCGAAGCGGCTCGGGCCGCTCATCGTGTGTCAGTTTCGGCTCAGGCCGACGCCGGAGCGCAGCGGAGGTGGCGGAATGAGCGCTCCCGTACTGGTTCCGCCGAAGACCCGCGCGCAGCAGGTCCGCTCGTTCGACGTCGCCGACTTCCCCGCCCTCACCGGGCGGGAGGAGGAGTGGCGCTTCACCCCGCTCAAGCGGCTGCGCGGCCTCGCGACCGAGGACGCGACGACCGGTGCCACCGCGCCCAAGGTCGAGGCCGGTGACCTGCCCGAGGGCGTCACCGTCGCGACCGTCGACCGCAGCGACGCGCGGGTCGGCTCGGCGCTGACCCCGTTCGACCGGATCAGCGCCCTCGCGGCCGGCGCGGCGACCGAGGCGCTGCTGGTGTCCGTCGCGCCCAGTGCCGTGCCGGAGACCGCCGCCGTGGTGCGGCTCGTCGGCTCGACCACGGAGGTGGCGTTCGGCCACACCGTCGTCGAGGTCGGCCGGCTCGCCGAGGCGACCGTCGTGCTGGAGCAGGTCGGCACGGTCACCCTCGCCGACAACGTCGAGGTGATCGTCGGCGACGCGGCCCGGCTCACGCTGGTCACCGTCACCGACTGGGACGCCGACGCCGTCCAGGCGCAGCACGTCCGCTTCCGGCTCGGCCGCGACGCGAAGGTCACGCACATCCAGGTGACCCTCGGCGGCGACGTCGTGCGGCAGTACACCAGCGTCGACTACACCGGCCGGGGCGGCGAGATCGACGCGTTCGGGCTCTACTTCGCCGACGCCGGGCAGCACCTGGAGCACCGCCTCCTGGTCGACCACTCGGTGCCGGACTGCCGCAGCTACGTGGCGTACCGTGGCGCGCTGCAGGGCCAGGACTCGCACACGGTGTGGGTCGGCGACGTGCTGATCCGCGCCGAGGCGACCGGCACCGACACGTATGAGATCAACCGCAACCTGGTGCTGACCGACGGGGCGCGCGCCGACTCGGTGCCCAACCTGGAGATCGAGACCGGCGAGGTCGCCGGCGCCGGGCACGCCAGCGCCACCGGCCGTTTCGACGACGAGCAGCTGTTCTACCTGATGTCCCGGGGCATCCCGGACGACCAGGCGCGCAAGCTCGTGGTCCGGGGCTTCTTCGGCGAGCTGCTGCACAAGATCCCGGTCGAGTCGCTGCGTGACCGGCTCGGCGAGGCCATCGAGGCGCGTCTCGAGGCGGCCGGCGCGTGATCAAGGTGTGTGCGGCCGCGGACGTGGCCAAGGGGACGGTGCAGCAGTTCGACGTGGAGGGCACCGAGGTCGCCCTCGTCCACGCCGACGACGACAACTTCTACGCCGTCTACGACGAGTGCTCGCACGCCGCGGTCGCGCTGTCGGAGGGCGAGGTCGACGGCTGCACCCTGGAGTGCTGGCTGCACGGCTCGCGCTTCGACCTGCGCACCGGCGAGCCGAGCGGCCTGCCGGCGACCGAGCCGGTCCCGGTCTACCCCGTCGAGATCCGCGACGGCGACGTCTACATCGACTTGAATCCCAGTAACGGAGTGACGAAGTGAGCACGCTGGAGATCAGCAACCTGCAGGTGTCGGTGAAGCTGCCCGACGGTGAGCTGAAGCCGATCCTCGCCGGGGTCGATCTGACCGTCCGGGCGGGGGAGACCCACGCCATCATGGGCCCCAACGGCTCCGGCAAGTCCACCCTGGCGTATTCCATCGCCGGCCACCCGCGCTACGAGGTCACCGGCGGCTCGGTGACCCTCGACGGCCAGGACGTCCTGGCGATGACGGTCGACGAGCGGGCCCGTGCCGGGCTGTTCCTCGCCATGCAGTATCCGGTCGAGGTGCCGGGCGTGTCGGTCGCCAACTTCCTGCGCACCGCGAAGACCGCGATCGACGGCGAGGCGCCGAAGCTGCGCACCTGGGCCGGCGAGCTGCGCGGCGCCATGGAGAAGCTGCAGATGGACCCGGCGTTCGCCCAGCGCAACGTCAACGAGGGTTTCTCCGGCGGTGAGAAGAAGCGCCACGAGATCATGCAGCTGGAGCTGCTCAAGCCGAAGATCGCGGTGCTCGACGAGACCGACTCCGGCCTCGACATCGACGCCCTGCGCATCGTCAGCGAGGGCGTCAACCGGGTCCGCGAGAGCGGCGACACCGGGCTGCTGCTCATCACGCACTACACGCGGATCCTGCGCTACATCAAGCCCGACTTCGTGCACGTGTTCGTCGGCGGGCGGATCGTCGAAGAGGGCGGGCCGGAGCTCGCCGAGCAGCTCGAGGCCGAAGGCTACGAGCGCTACCTGGCCGGTGCGGGACCGGCGACGCACCACGCTTAGGGGAATCATGAACGCGCTGGATGTCGACGCCGTACGGAAGGACTTCCCGATCCTCGATCGGGAAGTCAACGGCAAACCTCTCGTCTACCTCGACTCCGGGAACACGTCGCAGAAGCCTCGCCAGGTGATCGACGCGGTCCGGGAGCACTATGAGCTGCACAACGCCAATGTCGCCCGGTCCGTGCACACGCTCGGCACCGAGGCGACCGAGGCGTTCGAGGGTGCCCGCGAGAAGGTCGCCGCGTTCGTCGGCGCCGGCACCGCCGCCGAGATCGTCTTCACGAAGAACTCGACCGAGGCGATCAACCTCGTCGCGCACGCCTTCACGGCGCGCGCCGACGACCCGCGCCTGCGGATCGGGCCCGGTGACGAGATCGTCATCACCGAGATGGAGCACCACTCCAACATCGTGCCGTGGCAGCTGCTCGCGCAGCGCACCGGCGCGACGCTGCGCTGGTTCGGCCTCACCGACGAGGGCCGGCTCGACCTGTCCCGGCTGGACGAGCTGATCAACGAGCGCACGAAGCTCGTCTCGGTGGTGCACTACTCCAACATCCTCGGCACGATCAACCCCGTCGACGTCATCGTCGCCCGGGCCCGGCAGGTCGGCGCGCTGGTGCTGCTGGACGGCTCCCAGTCGGTGCCGCACATCCCGGTCGACGTGACCGCGCTCGGCGCCGACTTCGTCGCGTTCACCGGCCACAAGATGCTCGGCCCGACCGGCATCGGCGGGCTCTGGGGCCGCTTTGAGCTGCTCGACGCCATGCCCCCGTTCCTCGGCGGCGGGTCGATGATCGAGACGGTCGCGATGACCGGCTCGACGTTCATGCCCCCGCCCGCCCGCTTCGAGGCCGGCACCCCGCCGATCGCCGAGGCGGTCGGTCTCGGCGCGGCCGTCGACTACCTGAGCGCCGTCGGCATGGACGCGATCCAGGCGTACGAGAAGCAGCTCACCGCATATGCCCTCGACGCCCTCGCGGCGACGCCGGACGTGCGGGTCATCGGCCCGGCCGACAACACCGACCGGGGCGCGACGATCTCCTTCACCGTCGAGGGGATCCACCCGCACGACGTCGGGCAGATCCTCGACGACGAGGGCGTGCAGGTCCGCGTCGGGCACCACTGCGCGCGGCCGACCTGCGTACGCTTCGGCGTGCCGGCGACCACGCGGGCGTCGTTCTACCTGTACACCACGACCGGCGAGATCGACGCGCTGGTCCGCGGTCTGGAGCGGGTGCGGAAGGTCTTCGCGTGAAGCTCGACCAGCTCTACCAGGAGATCATCCTGGATCACTACAAGCGGCCGCACGGCCGTGGCCTGCGCGAGCCGTTCGACGCGGAGGCGCACCACGTCAACCCGACCTGCGGCGACGAGGTGACGCTGCGGGTGTCGGTCGACGGCGGCACCGTCAAGGACGTCTCCTACGAGGGCATCGGCTGCTCGATCAGCCAGGCCTCCGCGAGCATCCTGCACGAGCTGCTCACCGGCGGCAGCGTGGAGGAGTCGCTGCGCCGGCACGAGGCGTTCACGGAGCTCATGGGCGGCCGTGGCCAGGTCGAGCCGGACGAGGCGGTGCTGGAGGACGCGGTCGCGTTCGCCGGCGTCGCGAAGTACCCGGCCCGGGTGAAGTGCGCGTTGCTGCCGTGGATGGCGTACAAGGACGCGCTCAGCCGGGCCGTCGTTGTCGAGGATCAGGACGAGGAGAAGGCATGACCGCGGTGCTCGCCGACATCGAAGAGGCGATGAAGGACGTCGTCGACCCCGAGCTGGGGATCAACGTCGTCGACCTGGGCCTCGTGTACGGCATCCACGTCGACGAGGAGAACGTCGCGACCCTCGACATGACGCTGACGTCCGCGGCCTGCCCGCTGACCGACGTCATCGAGGACCAGACCCGCCAGGCGCTGTGCACCGGACCCGGCGGCGGACTGGTCAGCGACATCCGGATCAACTGGGTGTGGCTGCCGCCGTGGGGCCCGGACAAGATCAGTGACGAGGGCCGCGACCAGCTACGGGCCCTCGGCTTCAACGTCTAACGGGACTGGGTCCGGCACCGCATCTGGCAGATGTAGTCGGAGATTCCTTCGACGTCGTGCAACCGCTGCTCGACGGTGTCGGACTGGGCCTTCCCGGCGACCCTGAAGCGGAAGGACGCCGTGATCGAGTCCGTGCGGACCGCAGCGACGAGCTCCGGCGCGTCGCTGAACCGCTTCTTGAACTCCTCCCAGGACGCGTCCTTGCTCAGGTAGACCAGGCAGTAGACCTCGGGGGAGTCGCGCAGCACCCGCTCCAGCCGCTCCTCCTGCTCGGCCGTGATGTCGACCTTGAAGAAGACCGACACGTCGGCGCCGGGCCGGTCGCAACCCCCGGCGGCCACCTGCTGCGCCGGGTCGTCGCCCGGGGCCAGCCGCCACGCGCCGGCGCCGCCGGCCAGGACGACCGCGAGGGCCGCCGTTCCGGCGAGGACCTTGCGGCGCCGTTTGCGGGCCGCGCCGGCGCGGACCGCGGCCACCCCCTCGGGCCTGATGGTGTCATGGGCGATCTCGTACTCCGCGCGGAGCGCGTCGCGCAGTTCGTGTGTCATCGGCGTACCTCTCGGAAGTCGTCCAGGGTTCCCGCGAGGGACTGCCGGGCCCGGTACAGCCAGGTGCGCACCGTGCCCTCCCGGACCCGGCACAGCTCGGCGATCTCCGCCACCGGCAACCCCACCAGGTAGTGCAGGACCACGGCCCGGCGTTGACCGTCGGGAAGCGCGGCGAGCGCGTCGCGGATCGCCACGCCGTGCTCGCTGGGGCCATGCACCACCTCCGTCCTGGTGGAGCGCTGGTGCCGCAGCGCGACCCGCAGCCGGCGCAGCCGCGACGTGGCGAGGTTCCATGCCACCCGGCGGATCCAGGTGGCGGGCTCCTCGTAGCGGCTGATCCGGTCCCAGCGTTGCCAGGCGCGCGTGAACGCCTCCTGGGTCAGGTCCCGCGCCTCGTCCGGGTCGCCGAGGTACACGCTCAGCTGCGCGGCGATCTGCCGGAACTGCAGCGCGTAACACTCGGCGAAGCCATCGGCATCCCTCATGCACACATCACGCGCGGACCCAGGCGAAGGTCACACGACAAGAACGACGGCGAGGGCGGCGATCACCGCGCTGGAGGTCAGCGCCGTCCACAGCCTGCCGCGCGGGCCGGTGAGGACCTTGCCGAGCAGGGTGCCGCCGCCGGCGATCAGCAGCTGCCAGCTCGCCGACGCCACGAACGCCGCCGCGACCCAGACCACCTCGCCGGCCGCGGACAGCCCGTCGTCGGCGCGCCGGCCGAGGACGAGCGCGCCGAAGTAGACGATCGTCGCCGGGTTGAGCAGGGTCAGGCCGAGCAGCGCGAAATACGCGCCGGCCGGGCGGGTCATCCTGCCGTCGGCGGCCCGCTCGCGCCCGGCGTCGTCGCGGTGCCGCAGCGCGTCGGTGGCGGTCTTGAGCGCGAGCACCACCAGTACACCCGCGGCGATCCAACGCAGGGGAGCGGCGATCGGTGCGATGAGCCCCGCGAGGGCCGCGCCGCCGAGGACCGCGACGACGGCGTAGATCCCGTCGGCGGTGGCCACCCCCATCGCGGCGGCGGCGCCGGTGCGCCAGCCGGTGCGGGCGGCGAGACCGGCGATCAGTGCGCCGATCGCGCCCACCGGGACCGCGACCCCGTAGCCGGCGAGCAGCCCCTCCAGGACCACCGCGCTCACGGCTGCTGCTTGCGGCTCGCTTCCGTCAGGGGGCCGGCCTGTCGCATGGTCCCTTCGCCGGTTCCGGCGGGGACTGGGATCAGGTGTCGGCTCATGGCGTGCATCATGCGTCCGGGGCCGCTTCGCCGCGACCGATATTCTTCAGCGCCTCGCGCCTGGACAGCCCCGACAGGTCCGGATTCGCCGCGACGAAGGCGCGGACGGCGTCCGGGTCGGTCTTCGCATACTCGCGCAGGGCCCAGCCGATGGCCTTGCGGATGAAGAAGTCCTTGTGGTCGCGGTGTCTGCTGATGTACGAGAAGAGCCTGCCGGGGTCGGTCGCGTCGCGGTAGCGCAGCTGATGCAGGATCGCGGTCCGCGCCACCCACAGGTCGGGGTCCTCGATCCACGCGTCCATCGGGGTCTGGTCGTGGCGCACGACCGGCCCGACGACGTTGGCGGCGAGGGCGTCGACGGTGTCCCACCAGGACCTGGTGGTGACGAGGGTGCGCAGGACCGGCAGCGGGTCCTCGAGCTTCCCGGCGTGCCTGGCGAGCAGGTCGCAGGCGAAGTACTGGAACTCCCGCTCGGGCAGCGCCCAGCACTGCCGCGCCAGGCGCAGCGGGTCGCTCGCGTCGAGGAACGGCCTCGACAGCTCCCGCCGGGCCGTGCTCTGGATGCCGAGGAAGTCGAACTGGTCGCGCATGTAGGCGCGCATCGCCGCGGCCTTACCGGGATCCTGGTGGGCCCGGTAGACCGCGGCGAGGTGGTCGATCAGGGTCACCCCTACAGATTGCTGGTGCTGAAGGTGTCGCAGTTCTTCGGGTCGCCCTTGTCGAAGCCTACCTTGAACCACTTGCTGCGCTGCGCGGACGTGCCGTGGGTGAAGCCGTCGGGGTTGACGCCGCCACCGGACTTCTTCTGGATCGTGTCGTCGCCGATCGCCTCGGCCGCCTCGATGGCCTCGTCGATGTCCTGCTGCGTGATCGAGGTGAAGAGGACGGCGTCGCCCTCCTTGTCCTTGGTCTCCGTCGCGTGGAACGCCCAGGCGCCGGCGTAGCAGTCGGCCTGCAGCTCCAGGCGCACCGAACCCGAGGTGGGGCCGGTGTCGCCCTGCTGGACCTTCGCGTTGGTGCCGAGCAGGTTCTGGATGTGGTGGCCGTACTCGTGGGCGATGACATACGGCGCGGCGAACTCGCCCTTGGCGCCGAAGCGGCTGGACAGCTCGTTGTAGAACGTGAGGTCGATGTAGACCTGGCTGTCCGCCGGGCAGTAGAACGGGCCGACGCCGGAGTCCGCCTGGCCGCAGCCGGTGTTGACGGCACCGTTGAAGAAGTTCGTCTTGGCCTGCTGGTACTGCTTGCCGAACACCTCCGGCAGCGCGGTCTTCCAGTACGCCTGGACGGAGTTGATGTAGAGCACGTTGCGGCAGTCGGCGTCGTTGAAGCGGTCCTTGTTGGACTTGTCGCACCGCTTGTCGATGTCGCTGTTGTCGGCCTGCTGGTCGCCGCCGCCACCGCCGCCGAGCATGCCGCTGCCGAAGAGGCCACCGCCGCCGCAGACCACCAGCGCCAGGACGATCAGCGTGATGATGAGGCCCATCTTGCCGCCACCGCCGCCCGGGATCGGGATGGGGATGCCGCCGAGGCCGCCACCGCCACCGCCGCCACCACTGGTCGACCCGCGCCGGTCGTTGACCTGGCTGGTGTCGAGATCGGCATCGTCGTTGAACTCCATGGCACACCTCTTTTTACGGGGGCGGGATCGACCGGTGTCTGCTCCGAGCGGTACCCGATGATCTTGTGACGTAATCGTGTGGCGGTGTCGGCCGGCGCGCACGGTAGGATATGCGGGTGACTTGCGCGCCTCGCACTCAGAGGGAGTGACCCCCGGTCCAGCACCAGGAGTCTGTCCATCTTTCCCTTGAATATTGCGAGAGCGAGTCCTTCCTGTGATCACGACCACGGGTCTTGAGCTGCGCGCGGGCGCGCGCATCCTCCTCAGCGACATCAACCTGCGCATCCAGCCCGGCGACCGCATCGGTCTCGTCGGCCGCAACGGCGCGGGCAAGACCACCACCCTCAAGGTCCTCGCGGGTGAAGGCACCCCGCACGCGGGCTCGGTGGACAGCCGCGGCCCGGTCGGCTACCTGCCGCAGGACCCGCGCACCGGCGACCTGGAGGTGACCGCCCGCGACCGCGTCCTTTCCGCGCGCGGGCTGGACACCATCTATGCCGAGATGAAGGCCCTCGAGGAGCGGCTCGGCGACGACGAGCGGCTGATCCGGCGGTACGGTCAGCTCGAGGACCAGTTCGCCGGCCTGGGCGGTTACGCGGCCGAGGCCGAGGCCGCCCGCATCTGCGCCAACCTGGGCCTGCCCGACCGGGTCCTCGCGCAGACCATCGGCACCCTGTCCGGCGGCCAGCGGCGCCGCATCGAGCTGGCCCGCATCCTGTTCCGCGACGCGGCGGCGACCGGCGGCGGCATCCTGCTGCTCGACGAGCCGACCAACCACCTCGACTCCGACTCCATCGCCTGGCTGCGCACCTTCCTGTCCAGCCACAAGGGCGGCCTGGTCGTGATCTCCCACGACGTGGAGATGCTCGACGCGATCGTCAACAAGGTGTGGTATCTCGACGCCAACCGCGCCACGATCGACTTCTACAACCTGAGCTGGAAGCTGTACCAGCAGCAGCGCGAGACCGACGAGAAGCGCCGCAAGCGCGAGCGGGCCAACGCGGAGAAGAAGGCCGGCGCGCTCATGGCGCAGGCCGACAAGATGCGGGCCAAGGCCACCAAGACCGTCGCCGCGCAGAACATGGCCCGCCGCGCCGAGCGGATGCTCGGTGACCTCGAAGAGGTCCGGGTCTCCGACAGGGTGGCGAAGGTCCGCTTCCCCAACCCGAAGCCGTGCGGCAAGACCCCGCTGACGGCGTCGGGGCTGTCGAAGACCTACGGGTCGCTCGAGATCTTCGTGGACGTCGACGTGGCCGTCGACCGCGGCTCCAGGGTCGCGATCCTGGGGCTCAACGGCGCCGGCAAGACCACGCTGCTGCGGATGCTCGCCGGCGAGCTGGAGCCCGACACCGGCGAGGTGCACGCCGGGCACGGCCTGCAGCGCGGGTATTACGCCCAGGAGCACGAGCAGCTCGACGTCGACCGGACGATCCTGGAGCTGATGCGCTCCGCCGCCCCGGACCAGAACGACACGGAGCTGCGCAAGATCCTCGGCGCGTTCCTGTTCACCGGCGACGACGTCGACAAGCCCGCCGGGGTCCTGTCCGGCGGGGAGAAGACCCGGCTCGCCCTGGCGACCCTGGTCTGCTCCGGCGCCAACGTGCTGCTGCTCGACGAGCCGACCAACAACCTCGACCCGATCAGCCGCGAGCAGGTCCTGGACGCGATCGCCCGCTACCCCGGGGCGATCGTGCTGGTCACGCACGACCCGGGTGCGGTGACCGCGCTCAAGCCGGACCGCGCGATCCTCCTGCCGGACGGCGTGGAGGACGCGTGGAGCGACGACCTCCTGGAGCTCGTGGAACTCGCCTGAGGTCCTACCAGGGCGTGATCAGCAAGGCTTCGATGACGATCGCGAGGGCTGCCCCCACCGCTGTGAGCAGCAGCGGGGTCGGGGGCAGCTCGCCGCCGGGCTTCTCGGGCGCGACGGCGGCGACCGTGAGCCAGGGGAAGAACGGCAGCCAGGCGTGCTCGACCCCGCCCCTGGCCAGGCCCGCCGCGATCGAGAACACCACGGCCGCCCCCGCGCCGACCAGGAACGGCCAGGCGGCCGTGTTGCGCACCTTGCGGGCGCTGGCGACGATCGCCGGGCCGGTCGCCAGGAGCAGCACGACGACGCTGATCGCGCTCCACCACAGCACCGACCGGTAGGGCGCGACCCGGCTCGCGTAGTCGGTCTCCGCGGCGACCAGGCCGTCGGCCCAGCCGAAGCCGAGCAGCTGCGCCCCGAGCACGGGCACGAGCGCGCCGACGCCCGTCACGACGTTGAGGAACGCCCTGCGCCTGGCGAAGTAGATGAACACGATCGACAGGCCCAGCCACGGCGCGGAGTACGAGAACAGGGCGGCGACGCCGATGAGCAGGCCCGCCGCCAGCGCCCACACCGCCTTCTTCCGGACCTTGGTGCGGCTCGCCCGCAGGCCGGCCACGATCGCGGCCGCGCCGAGGGTCGCCACCAGGCCGTCGAGGCTCACGGCCACCCAGATCGCGTACGGGGCGAGGACGAGCACCGGCAGGTACCGCCGTGCGGCCGCCTCGCCGACCGAGTCGCGTACCGCCGACAGCACCAACGGAATCGTCAGCGCCGATAGAGCGGTGATCAGGAATCCGAGGACCACGTGGTTGTCGACACCGATTCGGTCGGCCAGCCACAAAAACAACACCGGGCCCGGCGGATGCCCCCTGGAGGCGACCGAGTGGTTGGCCGCGTCGGCCGTGAAATGTCTGAGGTATGCGAGGGGATCGGCACCGACCCGCCTAACGTCACCCAGATATTCCTCCGGTGAACCCAGGGCTTTCGTAAGACCCGACCAGCCATCGACAAGCGCCAAAGCGATAGCCCACGTGAGGCCGGCGGTGTACCCGAATAGCTGAATTTTTCGCCAAGATCGTCGCTGGAGGGCGTCATGTGACGCAGACCACAGTACCGCCGCGGCGACCAGTGGGGCGAGCACACTGCCCGGTCCGACCCTGATCTTGTACCTGCCGAGGAAGGGGGCGCTCGCGGTGCCCAGACGGGCGTCGAGCTGCACCGCGAGCGCGGCGAGCGCGAGCCCTAGCAGGCCGAGGGCAACCCAACGGAGCGCATCGCGACGCTCACGATGCGCAGTCCAGGGTTGGCCGGTGGGGGGTTCGCTCATCACGGCGCATCACGGTATCGGGTAGGCGACAATGCTGTGCGTGTCGGTTGGCGTGCCGTCGATATCTAGCGCATGATCGTTCGAGGCGGTCTAATAGGTGGGACCGCACCAACCGCTCTGTCTGGGACGTGAGGGATCAGCATGGCAGCCACCGCCACCACCAGCACCGAGAAGGGTCGCCGGATCGTCGGCGCCGAAAGGCAGACGCTGGCGAAGGACCTCGTGAAGCGGTACACCAACGGTGAGAGTATCCGCGCGCTCGCCGCTTCCACCGGTCGTTCCTATGGATTCGTGCACCGGGTGCTGACCGAATCTGGCGTTCAGCTTCGTCAGCGTGGCGGTGCCCGGCGCCGCAAGAAGGCGTGAACGCCGCTCCCATGTCGGGAGAAGTGCGTTTCGACGTCGACGGGCCGGTCGCGACGGTGACGTTGGACCGGCCCGAGGTCCTCAACGCGCAGACCCCCGCGTTGTGGGCCGACCTCCGGACGTTCGGCCGGTCACTGCCGGGCGACGTGCGGGTGGTCGTCGTGCGCGGCTCCGGTCGGGCCTTCTCAGCCGGGCTCGACACCTCGGTCGCCGCGACGATCCTCGGCGGCGTCTCCGAAGCGCAGATCGCGCAGTACCAGGAGGCGTTCGCCTGGCTGCGACAGCCGTCACTCATCTCGATCGCGGCGGTCCACGGCCACGCCATCGGTGCCGGCTTCCAGCTCGCCCTCGCCTGCGACTTCCGGGTCGCGGCCGAGGACGTCAAGTTCTGCATGGCCGAGGTCTCGCTCGGGCTCGTCCCGGACCTCGGCGGCACGAAGCGGCTCGTCGAGCTGGTCGGTTACGCGCGGGCACTGGAGCTGTGCGTCACCGGCCGGCGCGTCCTCGCCGCGGAGGCGTCGCAGATCGGCCTCGCCAACGTGGTGGTGCCGGCCGCGTCGCTGTCCGACGCGGTGTCGGACCTGACGGCCGCGGTGCTCGCCGGCTCCCGGGACGCGGTCGTGGAGATCAAGGCCCTGATCGCGGCGGCCGGTGGGCACACCTTCGCCGAGCAGGAGGCCGTCGAGCGGGCCGCGCAGGTGCGCCGGATCCAGGATCTGGCGGGCCTCGGCGAATAACTTGTCGTACCCCCCGGGCATGCTTGGGCTTCAGGTTTCCGACCGGGGGGTGCTTCGATGACGCCGAGCGGCATGGCGGGCTGGGAGACGCTGCGCGCCCTGCGCAAGGCCGACGAGCTGGCCGGCAAGCGCCTGGCCCGCGGCACGGGCAAGCGGATCCTCGCCTTCGCCCGGCCCTATCGCGGTGACATCAGCGTCTTCCTGGTCACCGTCGTGCTCGGCGCGGGCATCGGCGTCGCCACGCCATATCTCGCGGGCGACGTCATCAACAAGATCAACGCCGGCGGGCCCGACGCCGGCACGGCCGTCGTGCGGGTCGCGCTGCTCATCGGCGCGCTCGCCGTCGCCGACGCGCTGCTGTCGCTGGTCCAGCGGTGGTATTCGGCCCGCATCGGCGAGGGCATCATCCTGTCGCTGCGCACCCAGGTCTACGGTCACGTGCAGCACATGCCGCTGCAGTTCTTCACCCGCACCCAGACCGGCGCGCTGGTCAGCCGGCTCAACAACGACGTCCAGGGCGCCCAGCGCGCGTTCACCTCGACCCTGTCCGGCGTCGTCAGCAACGTCATCCAGCTCGTCCTCACCGCCGCCGTGATGCTCACCCTGTCCTGGCAGGTGACCCTGCTGTCGCTGGTCATGCTGCCGGTCTTCATCCTCCCGGCGCGCCGCGTCGGCCGGCGGCTCGCCGCGATCACCCGCGAGGCCTATCAGCTCGACGCCACCATGAATGCCACGATGACCGAGCGCTTCGGCGTCGCCGGTGCCCTGCTCGTCAAGCTGTTCGGCCGCCCCGAGACCGAGGCGGCCCGCTTCGCCGACCGGGCCGGCCGGGTCCGCGACATCGGCATCCAGTCCGCGATGTACAGCCGCGTGTTCTTCGTCAGCATGCTCCTCGTCGCGTCCCTCGCCCAGGCACTGACCTACGGGCTCGGCGGCTGGTTCGCCGTCCACGGCCGCATCACCGCCGGCACCGTCGTGACCCTCGCGCTGCTGCTCACCCGGCTCTATGGCCCGCTGACCGCGCTGTCCAACGTCCGGGTCGACGTGATGAGCGCCCTCGTCTCCTTCGAGCGCGTCTTCGAGGTCCTCGACCTCGCTCCGGGCATCGCCGAGCGCCCCGACGCCCGCCCCCTGCCGCCCGGCGCCGCGAAGGTCGAGTTCCGCGACGTCCGCTTCCGCTACCCGAGCGCCGCCGAGGTCTCCCTCGCGTCCCTGGAAGACGTCTCGTCGCTGGACCGCACCGTCACCGACGAGGTCCTCAAGGGCATCTCGTTCACCGTCGAGCCGGGCCAGATGGTCGCCCTCGTCGGCCCCTCGGGCGCCGGCAAGTCCACCACCGCCATGCTCCTCCCGCGCGTCTACGACACCACCGGCGGCGCCGTCCTCGTCGGCGACGTCGACGTCCGCGCCGCCACCCTGCAGTCCCTGCGCGACACCATCGGCGTCGTCACCCAGGACTCGCACCTCTTCCACGAGACCATCGCCGACAACCTGCGCTACGCGAAGCCCGGCGCCACCGACGCCGAGCTCTGGACCGCCCTGCGCCGCGCCCAGGTCGCCACTCTCGTCGAGTCCCTCCCCGACGGCCTCGAGACCGTCGTCGGCGAGCGCGGCTACCGCTTCTCCGGCGGCGAGAAGCAACGCATCGCCATCGCCCGCCTCCTGCTCCGCGCCCCCTCCATCGTCATCCTCGACGAGGCCACCGCCCACCTCGACTCCGAGTCCGAAGCCGCCGTCCAGCGGGCACTCGCCGAGGCGCTCACCGGCCGCACCGCCCTCGTCATCGCCCACCGCCTCTCCACCATCCGCGCCGCCGACCAGATCCTCGTCCTCGACGCCGGCCACATCGTCGAGCAAGGCACCCACGACACCCTGATCACGTCGGGCGGGCTGTATGCGGAGCTGTACCGGACCCAGTTCGCCCTGTCCGACACCCCACCCGCCAACCCCGTGCCAACCGCGATCCCGTAACCCCGCCGCCACCGTCTCTCCGCGCGGCCTCCGCCTCCGGCACTCCTCGCGGCCCCTTCAGGCGAGCCTCATGCCTTTTCCGATGGACCTCGCGCCGGTTGGGTGGGCCCGGTGCCGTTTTGGGTGGACCTGGTGCGGTCCGGGGGCTGGGTGTCGTGCGTGCCTGGTGCCGTCGGGGCCTGGTGGCGTCTGGTGAGACCGTGCCGTCCGGGGGCCTGGTGCCGTCCGATGGGCTGTGTGGCTTCCGGCGGGCCTGGTGCCGTTCGGTGGGTCTGGTGCCGTTCGATGAACCTCGTATCGTCCGGTGGACCTGGTGCGGTCCGGGGCTGGTGCCGTCCGGGCTTAGTGACGTCGGGGCTGGTGCCGTCCGGGCGGGCCTGGTGCCGTCTCGTCGGGGCTGGTGCCGTCCGGGCGGGCCTGGTGCCGTCTCGGCGGGGCTGGTGCCGTCTCGGCGGGTCTGGTGCCATTCAATGAACCTTGTATCGTCCGGTGACCTGGTGCGGTCCGGGGCTGGGTGCCGTGTGGGCTTGGTGACGACGGGGCTGGTGGTGTCCGGTGAGCCCGTGCCGTCCGGTGGGCCTGGTTCCGTCGGGTGGGCCGTGTGGCTTCCGGCGGGCTTCGTGCAGTTCGATGGACCTCGTATCGTCCGGTGGACCTGGTGCGGTCCGGGGCCGGGTGCCGTCCGGGTTCGGTGACGTCGGGGCCTGGTGGCGTCCGGTGAGACCGTGCCGTCCGGTGGTCCTCGTGTCTTCCGATGGACCTCGTGCCGTCCGGCCCGACCGGTCCGTGCTTCCCGATGGGCCATAGAGCCTGGTGAGCAGCGGGCGCGAGGGTCACGACGGTGCCGTCGGTGATGCAGCCGTGGCCGGGTGAAGCTGAGAGGCGGTGCGGGGCGGAGCGCCGAATGCTGCCGGGCCGCCGTGACTGCGCCCGCCGGGCGGGGGTGGGCGTCGAATGCTGCCGGGCCGCGTGACCGGGTCCGCCACCGCCTTGCATGCCGCCGCCGGGTTCGCCGGGGTCGCCGGGCCGACGCCGGGTTCGCCGGGGTCGCCGGGCCGACGCCGGGGGCGCCGGGGCGGCTGGAGCCCGGGACGTTCTGGTCGGAATGTGGGCGCCCGGGGAGACCGGAGGCGAGACGTTGCACGTCTGCGTCGGGGAGCCGTGGGCGGCCGGCGAGATGGGGAACGCGCCGGGCGGTGATGCGGCCGTGGACGGCGAACCAGCCGCCGAGCCCGTAGGTCAGTGCCTGGGCGAGGGACGCGACGAGGAGCATGCTGACGAAGAACACGCGGCTGTACATCGCGGACCCGGCCGGCCCGGTCGGCGAAGCGGGCGGCCTCGGTCTCGGGGCGGCCGAACAGCTTGACGAGCAGGGCACCGGCGACGCTGATGGTGCCCGTGGGCTGCCTTTGTCGCCCGTCATGGGCTGAGTCAGGGGTGCTTCGGACCTCTGTCCCCGCTGGGCGGGGTCGGCCCCGCACCCCTTCCTCCGTCTCTGACCGGCTGCCGACCGCCTTGGTCTGCCTGTCGCCAGGCTCCGGACCGGAGCCCGAACGGCCAGCAGCTCGACCAGATTCCCGTCTTGCCGGTCGCGGCTGACGCTGTCCGTGGCCGGGGAATTCTCCACTTCGCCCCGGGTCCGGGCAGGCGTGCCGTCGGCGCTGCTTCCGGCCGCTCGGCGTGATCCGCTCTGCGCTTGTAGCCGGCGCTGCTGGACCTGTCGTGGGTCGTGCGTTCGCCCGCCTACGGCTCTGGTCGTCTGCTGGCTCGTCCTCGTCGGTCGCGGGCTTCGGCCGGTCGCGGACTCGCCTCGGCCCGTCGTGGCCTCGGTGCCCGATGCGGCTCGCCGGGGCTCTCCGCCCAGGAAGGCGCTGCCCTGCCCGCCCGCAAGTGTTGCCGTGGTCCGGTATCGCCAGTGACGAGCGACGCCCGCCGCCGGCTCCGCCGGATGTGCCGACGCTCATGCCAGGTCCGCCGGGTTCCGCTTGCCGCCGTGAGATCCGCGGGCGGCTGGGCACCGCTGTCACAGCACCGGCCGCCATGGACACCGCTGCGCCCGTTGCGGACACCAATCCAGTAGTCGGGCGTCGTCGCGGTACGCCCGCAAAGTCACGGTCCCGTAGGTGCTCAGTGAGGTCGTCGCCGCATGTTGCCGCCCGTGCGAAATTTCGCTTTCTCCGCGTTTCGGGTGTTGTCCGGACTTTCCCGAACCCTGGGTCATGGTCGTCCCGGGGCCCCTATCGAGCCGGACCCGGGACGGGCGGCCGTCGGGAGGCTCCATGCCCAGGGAGTGGGAAGGAGTGCGGGAACGGTGTCCCGTGCGATTGGCCGACACCGCAGGACGTCGACGCTGGTCAATGCGCACTCAAAGGTGGCAAACGGGCGGAATGGTATTCGGGAATGTGTTGTACGTCACTGCCTTTGCTGGACGGAAAGGAGCGGTCAGGCGAGCACCGGCCAGGTGTGCTGTGCCGCGCTCGCCTGCAGGGCGGGGGTCTGCGGGTAGTTCTGGCTCGGCAGCTGCGCCCTGATCGCCCTGAGCCAGTCCCGGTACGTGGCGCCGGGCGGCAGGCCGGCGAGGGCGGCCAGCGCCACGTACGTGAACGCGCCGTTGGGGCGGCCCGCGAACGTGGCGTCGTACGAGTACTCGGTGTCCCGGCACGCGGCCAGCAGCAGCGCGGACGAGCGGGGACGCGAGCCGCGGAACCGGGCGGCACCGCCGGGCGACCCGGCCGGCAGGAACGACGACGGCGCCAGGAAGCGGCTCGAGCAGCGGCCGTCGCCCAGCGGGCGGCTCAGCCGGGTCAGGGTCCCCGAGTGGCACGAGTCGGAGATGAGCACGGTGCGTACGCCCGGCGCGGCGGTGGTGAACAGCGTGAAGAGCTCGTCGTCGAGCAGTGGGCCGTTGGCGGCGATGTCGTGCGGGCAGATCGCCTCGTCGCGGTGGTCGGGTTCGTCGCCGTCGAGGTCGGGGACCCAGGTGCCGTGGCCCGAGTACGTGATGACCACGGCGTCGCCGGCCGAGGTGCGGCTGAGCAGGTCGGTGATGCCGGTGCGGATCGCGAGGCCCGAGGCGGCGCTGTCGAGCAGTGTGCGGACCTCGAAGCCGCGGGCGGCCAGCGCCGCCGTCCAGTCCGCGGCGTCGTTGCGGCAGCCGTAGAGGTCGTTCGAGACGCCCGGGTAGTCGTTGATGCCGACGCAGAGCGCGAGTTTCATGATGTACCCCCGTGAATCGATGAAGCCTTCTGTGATGAAGGCGTCACGGAGCGCTGGAAAGGTTCAGCCGGCGCCGAAGCAGACGAACGGCGTCGCCTCCGGCAGGTCGGCCAGGGCGCGGGCCGGGGACACCCCGAGCGCCACGGCGCGGTGGTAGTGCGCCATGACCGCGGGGCCCAGCTCGTCGGGGATGCGGGCGACGCTTGCCACGACGTTGGCGGTCCCGGCGTGCAGCAGCGCCGCGGTGAAGCCGACGAGCTCGTCGCCGGCGCGGACGACCGCCCGGCCGACGTCGCACGCGGAGAGGACGACCTGGCCGGGGGCGGTGCCGAGGCGCTGCAGCTCGTACGCCAGCAACGGCCCGTCGCCGAGCTCCAGCCTGGAGAACAGGACGTTCTGCGTGTCGTGGTGGCCGTGCGCGGCGACGTGGACGACCGGCGCGCCGTCCATCCCGGCCAGGACGGTGGTCGCGGTGGCGGCGGCGCCGCGCAGGACCCGGCCGTCCGGGTAGAGGGCGGCGATCGCGGCGATCTCGGCGTCGGCGTGCACGAGATCGGGGCCGGCCACCAGCAGCGGCGCGCCCGTCGCGGCAGACCCCGCGGAGGACGCTGCGCGGGCGGCGAGCCACACCGAGGCGGACGGCGCCACCGTCACGGGCCGCCCCCGCAGGCTGGGCAGGAGCCCCCAGGGCAGCACGGCGAGCTGTCTGGTCGGCACGATGACGACGTCGCGGGTGCCGAGCGCGGCCAGTACCGGAGCGATCAAAGCGTGATCGAGGGTCGCGGCCTGCCGGTCGGCGCTGGCCCGGACCACCGCCGCGAGTTTCGGTGGCAGCCGCCGGTCGGCGGCGGTGTCGAGGTCGCTGAGGAGCCGGCGGACGGCCTCGGCCACCGGGGCGTACGCGCCGAGCTCCACCGACGTGACCGCCCCACCGGCGAGGACGAGCGCGTGCAGCCGGTCGTGGCGGATCAGGTAGCTGACCATGCAGCGATCGGCGCGGGCGAGCTCGGCGGTCACCTCGGCGTCGGTGGCGGCGCCGTGGCCCTCCTCGGTGTCGCCGGCCCACCAGCCCTGCCGGCGGATGGTCTGCTCGAGCTCGCCGCACCGGGCCCGCAGCTGCGGCTCGGCCCGGCCTTCGAGCTCGGCGAGCCGGACCGCCCGCCGCAGCTGCCGCAGCTCCGCGAGCGCCTCCGCGATCTGCGGGTCCTGCGGCGGCAGGACGGACCGGATCCGGAACGACTGCGCCCGGGACCGCTCCGACCAGTTGAAGACGAGGTTCGGCGGCCCGAGCGACCAGGAGATGTCCAGCCCGCACGCGCCGAGGTCGGCCCCCAGCGACGCCACGCTGCTCTGCAGCTCGAGGCTCCCGAACCGCCGCCGGTGCTCCTGCAGCGTCGCGAGTCCCTCCCGCAGCTCGTCGAGCGCCGCCCGGAGCCGCCCATCGGCCCGGTGCAGCTCGGCGCGGGTGAGCCGGTGCAGCAGCCGCAGGTCGAGCGGGACGTCGGCACGCAGCGGCCGCCGCGCGGGAGCCCGCTGCTCGCCCGACGGGAGGTCACCGGCCGCGACCCTGGCCCGCAACGCCAGCAGCTCCGCACTGCCCGCATCGTGCCGCAGCCCGAGGTCCCGCAACGCCCCCGCCAGCCGCGCCGCCCGCCGCTCGACGCCCAGCAGCCTCCGACGATTTTCCTTTCGCGGCAGGTGTACGACCACCGCCCGCCCCCCGTCCCCGGCCGCCGCACCGCCACCGCCGGCCGTTGCGCCCCGACCGGCCCCGGCGCGATCGCCCGCACCCGGACCGGGTCGAGCGGTCGCGGCAGGATCGTCGCGACCGGCGGTGGAGCCGACGACGACCGCGCCGGACCCGGCGGTGGCCAGGTCGACGCGGACCTGGAGCAGCGCGGCGAGGGCGGCCCAGGCGCGGTTGCGGCGGCGGGTGAAGCGGGCCCTGGCGCGGGCGCTCCACAGGGCCGCGGCCTTCAGGTCGCCGCTGCCGAGGGCGGCCTGGGCGCGGGCGAGCTCGGCCTCGCCGAGGTCCTGGCTGAGGCGGTGGCGTTTGAGCAGCTCGATGGCGTGGTCGAGCTCTTCGGCGGCGGTGGTGTCGAGGCCGGCGCCGAGCAGGGCGCGGCTGCGGTCGAGCACCGAGATGGCGAGGAACCCGTCGGCGCCGAGGCGGCGCAGGGCGTCGGCGGCCGTGTCGAAGGTCTGCAGTGCCGCGGGGACGTCGCCGCCGGCGAGGGCGCAGTAGCCGAGGTTGTGCTCGACCTTAGCGGCGAGCAGGTCGAGGCCGTGGGTGCCGGCGAGGTCCCGGCACTGGCGCAGGTCGGCGCGGGCGAGCCGGACCCGGCCGGCGGTGAGGTGCACGACGCCGCGGTTGAGCAGGGTGCGGGCGAGGACGGCCGGCTCGCCGTGCTCCTGCAGGACGGGGACGGCGACGTCGAGGAGCTTCAGCGCGGCGTCGATCTCGCCGACGCGGAGCAGGAGCAGGCCGCGCTGCTGCAGGACCGTGCCGACGTCGGTCAGGTCGGCGAGGGTCTCGGCCCGGTCGAGCAGCTCGAGGCCGCGCTCGGTGCGGCCCTGCTCGGCCTCGGCGTGCGCGAGCGTCAGCAGGAGGCGGGCGGCGAGGCCGGGCGTGGACGGCTCGGTGCCCGGCCAGCCGAGCAGCCGCAGGGCCTCGGTGGCGCGCCGTGCCGCGGTCGCGGGGTGCCCGGCGGCCCCGGCCCGGACCGCGGAGCGGTGCAGCCGCACGACCCGCGCCACCAGTCGCGCCGGGTCGGTCGCGGACGTGCGTGTGGCCCGCGCGGGTTCGCGCGGGTCGGCCGGAATGGGTGGTTTCTCGGCTATACGACGAACGATGGCGTCACCACCGTCCGGGCGCCATCGGCCTCTTGGTCGGTCGTGGGGTGGACGCGGATCTGCACCTCGCCGCGGGTGACGCGCTGGGCGGCGAAGCGGCCGCCCTCGTCGGTGTCCATCGTCTGGGGGCCGTCGACGGTGCGCAGCTCGATGCGGCAGGGCGACGGCGGGGCGAGCCAGCCGTCGAGGCGGACGGTGCCGTTGGTGCCGGCGGTCCACTCGACCATGATCGTGAGGCTGGCGGACTCGAACGTGGCGCGGGTCGTCTCCTCGTCGCCGCGCACCCCCGCCAGGGCGCCGGCGGGGGGCTCCGGGACGTACCGGCAGATCTCGATGTTGAAGCCGGTCACGCTGAGGGAGAAGAGCAGGTCGGCGGGGACGGGGTCGACCCGGCCGGCGACGCGGCGCAGGTCGGCCAGCAGCGCGTCGTCGGCACGGTCCTGAGCGGCGTCGCCGGGGAGGTCCTGGGCTGAGGAGTCCATCGCCGGCCTACCCCGGGAACCCGTCGAGGGCCCGGAGCGCCCGCTGGGTGGTGGACTTCGCGTCGATCTGGTCGAGGCGCAGCTGCGGGTCGCCGGCGGCGTTGGCGAGCAGCAGCGCGGCGACCTCGGCGGCGCCCAGCCCGGCGGCGAACGAGCTGCCGCTCCAGGAGGCGAAGCCGCGGGTGTAGTCGTCGGCGTCGAGGGTCTCGCGGCGGGCCGGGCGGCCTCCGGCGTTGCCCGCCGGGGTGGCGTAGGCGGCGCCCCGGCTGCCCTGGATCTTCGGGTACGTGCTGACCAGCGCCGAACCTGGTGCCCAGTAGCGGACCCAGGGCCCGTCGTTGCTGAACATGGCCTTCGCGTCGTTGGGCTGGAAGGCGCCGACGCTCATCACCGGCAGGTCCCCGTCGCAGGTCAGCGCTGCCGGGTAGAACTCGCGGGACGTCGCGTGGTTCCCGGCGGCGGCGACCACGACCACCCCGGCGGCCAGGAGCCGGTCCACGTGTTCCTGGATGCGGATGGTGTACGAACTGTCGGCCGCGCTCTCCAGGTAGTACCCCAGCGAGAGGCAGACGACGTCGACCATGTGCCCGCCGTTGCCCGCCTGTGCCGCTTCGACCTGGTCCGCGAGCCGGTCCAGCGCGATGAGCAGGTCGCTCTCGTAGACGACGCCGTCGCTGTGCATGACCCGGATCTGCAGCACGGTCGCGTCGGGGGCGACCTGGCGGACGAGGCCGCCGATGAACGTGCCGTGCCCGGTGTGGCTGCCGAGCTCCCCGGCGACGGAGCCGGTCCGGATCTGCCGCTCCCACGCGTCGCGGAGCCGCTGCAGCGGGTGACCGGCGGCGATGAGCTGGTCCTGCGCGGCCAGGATCATGGCCTGCAGCTCGGTGTCGACGGCGGTGAACCCGTCCTCGGGCAGCGCCGAGCCGGCCGCGGGGACGTCGAGCCACTCGTGCGGGGCGATGCCGGTGTCGAGGATCGCGACGACGGGCCGCCGGTCGCCGAGCTCGGCGGTGGTGCGCCGGCGCGGCGGGGCGAGGACCAGGTCGACCGGCCGGCGGGCGGCGTCCCCGGCGAAGCGCCAGGCACTGCCCTCGGTCATCGGGGACCCCTCCGTCATCGGGGAGCCCTCGGTCATGGGCGAGCCCTCCGTCATCGGGGAGCCCTCGGTCATGGGCGAGCCCTCCGTCATCGGGGAGCCTTCGGTCATGGGCGAGCCCTCGGTCATCGGTACGCCGCCGATGGACGCGCCGAAGAGCAGGTGATCCAGGGACAGATGGCCCCCGTGGCCACTGGCCCGGAGCGCCTTCAGGGCGGCCCATGCGTCGACGGCTTCGGGGTCGGCCCCCTGTGCGGCGACGAGCTGGACGGCCCGCACCCGCCGGCGCACGGCCCGCTCCCGGACCGGCCCGTCAGGCCCGCCCTTCCCGTGGCCGCCCTGGTCGGGGCCGTCGGGACCGGCCAGGTCCGCCGCGAGGCGCATGCCGGTCCCGGCGAGGGTCCGGTTGCAGCGCTCCAGGCTGTCCGAGAGCGCGTCCGGTGGCTCGTCGGGTGGTGACGTCGACAGCAGGACGCCGGCGCGGTAGACGGTCGGCGCGGAGGCGCCGTCGCCGGGCTCCAGGACGCGGGCGCCGTGCCGGCGCAGGACCGCGGTGGAGGGCAGCCAGGGCGTCGACGGTGGGGCGTCGTTGTCGTCGCCGAGGTCGGCAGGCGCGTCCCCCGTCATCCGCCGGCAGCGTAACTGCATGGTGGCTCTCCGTCCCCGCGGGGCGCTACCCGACTGATGACAGCGCCGTCTCACTTGACTGGAGGGCGCACAGGCCGGCCCTGATACAAAAATTTCAGAACGCGCTGATGACCCCGCCGTCGACGGGTACGGCGACGCCGGTCAGGTAGCCGGCGGCGGGGGAGAGCAGAAACGCCGCGACCCGGCCGAACTCGGCGGGGTCGCCGAGCCGGCGCAGCGGGATCAGCTCCGCGGCCGCGGCCCGCGCGCCGGGGTCGGCCAGCAGCTCCCGGTTGCGGTCGGTGAGGAGCCGGCCCGGCAGCAGCGACACGACCCGGATGCCGCGCGGGCCGAGCTCGGTGGCGAGGTCCTTGGCGAAGCCGGCCAGCCCCGGGCGCAGCCCGTTGGAGATCGCGAGCCCGTCGAGCGGGACCCGCACCGACGTGGACAGCACGATGCCGATGGCGGCGTCCTCGCCCTCGGGCACGGCGCCGACGGTCTCCGCGACGAGCCGGGCCAGCCGGACGGTGCCGAGGAAGATGGTGTGGAACGCGGCCGTCCAGTCGTCCTCGCCGGTGCCGGTCGCGGTGCCGCGCGGCGGGCCGCCGACGGAGATGAGCGCCCCGTCGAGCCGCCCGAAGCGTTCGAGGGCCGTCTCGACCAGCCGCGGCCCGGTGCCGGGATCGCCGAGGTCGCCGGCGACACCCGCGGCGTGCTGCGGGCCGAGCGCCGCGACGGCGGCGTCGACCGTGGCGGCGGTCCTGCCCGAGACGACGACCTTCGCACCGTCCTGGACGAGGGCCTCGGCGGTGGCGCGGCCGAGCCCGCGGGACGCGCCGGTCAGGACGTAGACGCGGTCACGAAGCCCGAGATCCATGCAGCGATCGTAGAAGGCGGCCCAGCCGGCCGCGGGGGACGGGCGCGGTGCGGCCGTCGTAGGCGAAGGCGGCCTCGCGACCGGCGAGCTCCTCGCGGGCCAGGGGCGGCAGGGTGTCCCCGGCGGCGCGGGCGAAGTCCCAGCCGTCGCGCAGCGACCCCAGCGGCGGGCGCCCGTCGGCCCACGCGGCGAACGTGCCGGTCCAGTCGTCCCCGAACGAGGCGGCGAGCATGGGCCACGTCCGGGCCACCTCGCCGGCGCGTTTGCGGCGCAGGGCGATGCGCGTCGCCCGTACACCGGCCGCGGCGAAACCCGGAGGGACGTCACCACCGGCGACGAGCGCCTCCACCAGGGCCCGCTGCCGGTCCGCGAGGGAACCCCCGGTGCTCATGCCGTGATCCGGGAAACGCCCGCGGCGGCGCAGAGGGCGTCGAGCTCGCCGGTGAGCTCGGCGGCGGGCGGGTAACGGCCGTCGCGTTCGAGCATCAGCGCCGGCGGCCGGGCCCGCGCGCACAGCTCCTTGACCAGGTCGAAGACCTCCGGCGGCGTCGCGTCGGTGTGCGTGTCGTGGTAGAAGCCGTCGTGCTCGGCACCGCCGGCGACGTGCACGTACGCGATCCGCTCCAGCGGCAGGCCCTCGAGCGGGTCGCCGCCGTCGGTGCCGCGGTTGCGGGCGTTGGCGTAGACGTTCGCGACGTCGAGCAGGAGCGGGCAGCCGGTCCGGTCGAGGATCTCGGTGAGGAACTGCGCCTCCGTGAGCTCGGGATCGGGCCAGTCGAACAGCGCGGCGATCGGCTCCAGGGCGAGGGTGACGCCGCCGAGCGCGGCCTGGGTGCGCCGGACGTTGGCGACGACCGCGTCGACCGCCTCCCGGGTCCGGGGCACCGGCAGCAGGTGCCCCGCCTCGACGCCGCCCGCCCGCACGAACGCGATGTGCTCGCTGACCAGCGGCGACCGCAGCAGCTCCGCGCACTTGAAGAGGTGCGCGGCGCGGTCGTCGTCGACGGGCTCGGCCCCGCCGAGGGACAGCTTCACGCCGTGCGGCACGACCCGCACACCCCGCTCGACCAGGTCGAGGAGCATCTGCGGCGGATGCGTCAGATGTACCGACTCCGCGACGACCTCGGTGAAGCGCAGCCCCGGCAGCCCGGCCACGTAGCCGGCGATCTCGGGCCGCCAGCCGATGCCGACCGCCGGTCCGCCGGCTCCGCCGGCTCCGCCGTGCTCCGGACCGGTCATCCTCCGCACCCTCCGCCGCCGCCTCCGCAGCTGGAGCCGCCGCCGCAGGAGCTGCCCGACGAGCAGCTGCTGGACGACGAGCCGGAGTCGGAGCTGCCGCTCCAGGAGCTGCCGCCGTCGCTGAAGCCGCCGCCGGAGGTGGCGACGTGCCGCTGCAGCTCGGCCTCGGCGGCGAACGCCGGGTCGGCGGCGAAGAACGCGGCCGCGCCGAAGAGCCCGATGCTGAGCGCCGCGGCCTCCGGGCCGTAGGTCGACCAGGACGGTGACTGCCGCGGCGAGAGGTGCTGGGTCGCCATCCGCATCCGGGTCAGCAGCCGCCGCCCGTTGGTGCTGACCCGGGGCACCCGCAGGAACAGCAGCGCGATGACGAAGACGGCCACGACCATCAGCACCAGGTAGCCGACGGATCTGCCGTTGATGATGCCGGCGACGAGGCGGGCGACGCCGATCGCGACGGCGGCGAAGACGATGATCGCGGCCATCTTCACGCCGCGCCGGCGGTCCGGGTCGAGCAGCCAGCCGGCCAGGGTCAGCTGCTCCTCGGTGCGCTCCAGCTCGGCGACGACGCCGCGGTCCTTCAGGACGTTCTTGACCTTGAGCGTGCGGCGGGCGGCGTCGAGCACGGCCCGGTCGAGGTCGCCCGTGAGACCGGGCATGGCGGCGACCTGCTTGAGCGTGCCGCGCTTGTCGGAGCTGATCGCGCCGGCCGCGCGCAGGGCGGCGAGGGAGCTGTAGACGGCCAGCCGCCGGTCGCCGTTGAGCAGCGCGGCCTGGGTCGGGGTCAGGTCTTTCGCCTTGCGCAGGGACGGCCCGCGCAGGTAGGTGCGCCGCCAGACGAACGCGATCACGATCGCGAGCCCGGCGAGCCCGGCGTACAGCCACAGGAAGTCCGGTCCGGCGATCCCCCAGGTGTCGCCGGGTCCCGCCACGATCGATGTCCTCATGGGGTCAGTGTGGGTGCGGCTGTCCAGAAGCGCCTGTCGCCGCAAGGACACTTGAGCAAACCTTGTGACCCAGATCATCAGGACCTTCGGACAGCGCCCTCGACCAGGTTGAGGACGGCCTCGAGGTCCTGCACGGGGCGGCCGGTCGCGAGGTGCAGGACCAGGCCGTCGTAGGCGAGCTCGAGGAACTGGGCGAGGATCCCGATCGGCACGTCGGCGCGCAGCACGCCCGCCTCCCGCTGGCGCTGCAGCCGCTCGCGGGTCGCCTCGGCGACGGCCTCGGAGCGGGCCGCCCACCGCTTCGCGAACTCGGGGTCGGTGCGCAGCCGCCGCGACACCTCCAGCTGGCTGCCGAGCCAGCCGGCGACGTCCTCGGTGCCGGCCCGCTCCAGGAGGTCCCGCATGACCTGGACGAGGCCGTGCTCGGCGACCGTGGCTACCATGGTCGCGGCGTCGTCCTCGGCGACGGCGAGGAAGAGCGAGTCCTTGTCGCGGAAGTGGTGGAAGATCGCGCCGCGGGACAGGCCGATCTCCTCTTCGAGCCGCCGGACAGTCGCCCCCTCGTAGCCGTGGCGGGCGAAACAGGTCCGCGCGCCGGTGAGGATCTCCTTCCGGCGTGCGTCGAGCTGGTTCTGGCTCACCCTGGGCACGCACTGATTATGCAAGCCGTACATACGGTTTGGCACATCCTCCGATGTACGGGGTGCGGTTCGGCCCGGTTTGGGCGGTTTCACGGTCCCGGGGCGGCAGCGGAAAATTCGGGATCTGTTGTATGTCATTCAGCTCACGTAACCTGCCCGCGTGCCCCTGTTGTTGCTCTCCCTGGACGACACCCTGCTGGACAGGGCCGGGGCGTTCCGCGCATGGGCGAGCGACTTCCTGCGCGGCATCGGCGCGCCCGAATATGACCTGGACTGGCTGCTGTCCGTCGACGCCGACGGGATGGGTTCGACCTGGGACGTCGCCGAGAGCATCCGCGAGCGGTACGGGATGCGTGAGGCCGCGATCGACCTGGTCGAGGAGATCCGCGGCGAGCTGATGGCCAGGGTCCGGCTCGACCCGCTGACCGCCTGTGCCCTGGCGATCGCCGAGGACGCCGGCTGGGTGCCCGTCGTCGTCACCAACGGCGACACCCGCCAGCAGGAGGAGAAGCTGCGCAAGACCGGCCTCGACCGGTATCTCGCCGACTGGGTCATCTCCGAGGACGTCGGCGTGCGCAAGCCCAACCCGCGCATCTTCGCCATCGCGGCGGAGCGGGCGCGGATGCGCCTCGGCGGCGCCTGGCTCATCGGCGACAGCCCCGAGGCCGACATCGGCGGCGCGGCCGGGGTCGGGATGCGCAGTGTCTGGCTGCACCGGGGCCGGCGCTGGTCCGAGCCCCGCTACGCGCCGACCCGCACCGCCGACGGGGTGATCGCCGCGATCGCCGAGGTCATGGCGGCGCGATAAATCGGTTGCGCGGCTGCGACCGGTGGGAGAAGGTGCGTCAGTACTTCGAGTTGGAAGGGGGTTGGTTCGCATGGCTGCCGTCACGGCGCGATTCATCATGCCGACTCCCGTTTTCCTTCCAGCTCTGGAGACCTCGCGTTGCGCGACAACGACTCTTCTGGTGCGTCAACCCGCCGCCGTCGCAAGTTCGACGACGACGAACCGACCTTCGTAAAGCGCTCCTCACCGTCCACCGATCCCGTCTGGGACGTCGTGGAGGAGGAGACCGGCTGGTCCTCGTGGAGCGCGCCCGGCGTGCTGCACGGACCTGACCCGATCCCCGACTGGGTGATCACCGAACACGCCGCCAAGGACACCGACCGCGGCATCCTCAAGACCGGCAAGGAAGCCGACGTCCATCTGGTGGAGCGCGCCGTCCCCGGCACCGACCGGCGGGTCCTGCTCGCCGCGAAGCGCTACCGGGCCGCCGAGCACCGCCTCTTCCACCGTGACTCCGGCTATCTCGAGGGCCGCCGGGTCCGCGAGTCCCGGGTCACCCGGGCGATGGCGGGCCGCACCGCCTTCGGCCGGGAGGCGATCGCGGGCCAGTGGGCGATCGCCGAGTTCGGCGCGCTCGCGCAGCTGTGGGAGCTGGGCGTCTGCGTCCCGTACCCGGTGCAGCTGCTCGGCACCGAGCTCATGCTGCAGTTTATCGGTGACGACGACGGCACGGCCGCGCCCCGGCTGGCGCAGACCCGGCCGGACGCCGACCTCCTCGCCGACCTGTGGTGGCAGCTGGTCGACGCGTTGCGGGTGCTCGCCCGCGCCGGCGTCGCGCACGGGGACCTTTCGCCGTACAACACCCTCGTCCACGACGGGCGGCTGGTCATCATCGACCTGCCGCAGATCGTCGACGTGGTGATCAACCCGAAGGGCCCGGAGTTCCTGGCCCGCGACGTCGCCAACATGGCGAAGTGGTTCCGGGGCAAGGGCTTCCCGGTCGACCCGGAGCCGCTGATCGTGGAGCTGCTGCACGACGCGGGCATGCGGGTCTGACAAGCGCGTGGCCCGCCCGGTGTCGTGGCCGGGCGGGCCGCGGTTGGAAAGCGGCGGGGAGGGTCGTTTCCGCCGCTTCCGTCTGTGCCGGGTGTCGAACCCGGCTCAGCCATGTGGCCGGCGTCCTGCTCCGGCCAGTAAAGGTCTAGTCGGGGACGTTTTCCGGGCTTCACGCAGGTCCGGCACCTGAGATCACGATCACGGAATAACGAGCAGCTTCCCGGTCGACTTGCGCCCCTCGAGGTCGGCATACGCGTCCTGGACGGCGTCGAGTCCGTATCGCTTGCTGACGTCGACCGTGACCACGCCGCCGGCCATCCACCCGAACAGGGTGTCGGCGCGTTCGAGCAGCTCGTGCCGTTTCGCGATGAAGTGACCGAGCGTCGGGCGGGTCAGCGTGCAGGACCCCGCCATCAGCCGCAGCGGGTCGAACGGCGGCACCTTCCCGCTGGCCGCGCCGAACAGCACCATCGCGCCGCGGGTGCGCAGCGCCTCCAGGCTGATGTCGAACGTGTCCTTGCCGACGCCGTCGTATGCGGCCGCGACGCCGTCGCTGACCTCCCTGACCGCTTCCAGCGCCTGGTCGTAGGCGACGGCCCGCACCGCGCCGTCGGCGAGGGCGATCTCCCGCTTCGCGGGCGTGCCGGCGGTGGCGACGACCCGGCCGCCGAGGTGCGTGACGATCCTGGTCAGCAGCCGGCCGACGCCACCGGCCGCGGCGTGCACGAGGACGGTGTCGCCGGCCCGGACCGGGTAGGAGTCGTGCGTCAGGTAGTGCGCGGTCAGGCCCTGCAGCATCGCCGCGGCGGCCTGCTCGGTGCTGATCCCGTCCGGCACCGGCACGAGCCGGTCGGCGGGGACGACCGCCTGCTCGGCGTGGCTGCCCAGGACGCCCGTCCACGCGACCCGGTCGCCGGGGGACAGGCCCTCGACCCCGGCGCCGTAGCTGAGCACGGTGCCGGCGCCCTCGCTGCCCAGCGCGCTCGGCAGCCGCATCTGGTAGGTGCCGGTGCGCTGGTACACGTCGATGAAATTCACCCCGCTGGCCTCCACCAGCACCAGGACCTCACCCGGTCCGGGTTCCGGGTTCTGGACGTCGTGCACCTGGAGAACTTCCCGGTCGCCGTGCTCCTGGAACATGACCGCGCGCATCGAGCCCCCTTGTTCATGGTGTCGGCTTCCTGTCTACCCCAAACCACCGATCGGAAATGTCGTACCGCTGCCGTACGATCCCGGGGTCTTTGGAGGTGAGCACGTGGGGCCGACCCATCGTCTCGCGATCGATCTGGGCACCTGCCACACCGTCGCGGTCGTCCGCCGCGGCGACGACGCCCCGCGCGCGCTGCTGTTCGACGGCTCACCCGTCATGGCGTCCGGCATCTATGCCGACGAGAGCGGCAGGCTGTCCGTCGGCCGGGACGCCGAGCGGCTCGCCCAGGTCTCGCCGTCCCGCTTCGAGCCCTTCCCGAAGCGCAGCGTCGACGCGGGCGCCGTCCTGCTCGGCGACTCCGAGGTCACCGTCGTGGAGATGCTCGCCGCCCTGCTCAAGCGGGTCGCCGACGAGTCGCTGCAGGCCGGGGTCAACCCGGTCGGCTCCACCGTCCTCACCTGCCCGGCCGACTGGGGCGGCCAGCGCCGCGGCGTCCTGCTCGAGGCCGCCCGCGCCGCCAACCTCGGCCCCGTCGTCCTCGTCGACGAGCCCATCGCCGCCGCGACCTATTGCCTGCGCGTCCTCGGCCAGCAGGTCGCGCCCCTGCAGTCCCTCGCCGTGTTCGACTTCGGCGGCGGCACCCTCGACGTGTCCGTCGTCCGCCGGGAGCCGGCGGGCTCCGGCGGCGCCGGCGGCCTGCGCGTCCTCGGCGTCGGCGGCCTCGACGACCTCGGCGGCGTCGACATCGACGCGGCCCTCGTCGGCCACCTCGGCCAGCTCATCAACCTGCGCAACCCCGAGATCTGGCAGCGCCTGGCCAGTCCCGACAGCACCGCCGCGCACCGCGACCGCCGCGCCCTGTGGAATGAGGTCCGCGCCGCGAAGGAGATGCTGTCCCGCACCGCGTCGGCCCCCATCCACGTCCCCGGCACCGAAGAGGCGCTGCACATCACCCGCGAGGAGCTGGAGCGCGTCGCCGGCCCTCTCATCGACCGCGCCGTCGACGAGACCCGCCGCGTCCTGGAGCGCGCCGGCGTCGACGTCCGCCAGCTCGCCGGCATCTTCCTCGTCGGCGGCTCGTCCCGCATCCCGCTCGTCGCCAGCCGCCTGCACGCCCGCTTCGGGGTCGCCCCGGTCGTGCCCGAGCAGCCGGAGCTGCCCGTTGCCTATGGCGGCATGCTCTCCGTGGGCACCCCGCCGCAGCAGCTCTTCGACGGCGGCCAGGCCCCGGCCCCCCGCCCGGTCTCCGGCACCCCCGTCTCGCCGAGCGGCGGCACCTCCTATCCGGTCTCGGTCCCGTTCGCCGCGACCGGCGGCGGCGTCACGTCACCCATCTCGCCGGCGGCCCACGGCGCCCCGGCGCAGACCTACAACGTCTCGCCTCCGGTCTCCCCGGGTGCCTACATCCCCAACCAGAACGTCCCCGGTGGGGGCCCCAACCGCCCTGGCGGCGGCTTCGGCCCGGCGACTCCCGGCGGCCCCGGCGGCGGCATGCAGGGCGGTGGCGGACCCGGTTATGGCGGCCCGGCGGCGTTCGGCGCCCCGCCCCCACCCGTCAGCCTCACCCGGCCCGGCACGCAGCCTCCGCCTGTCAACCTCGCCCGCCCCGGCGTCCCGGCCGGCATCGGCGCCCCGGGTGCCCCAGGCGGTCCTGGTGGCCCGGGCGGACCCGCAGGCTTCAGCGGTCAGGGCGGACCCGGCGGGTTCGGCGGTGCCCCGTTCACGCCGGGCGGCCAGCCCGCGTTCACCCCGCCCCCGCCGGTCGTCGTCCGCCCGCGCCGCCGCACCGGCCCGTGGATCGCCCTGATCATCGTCCTGTCGCTGATCGGCGGCTGCCTCTGGGGCGGCACCCAGGTCTTCAGCTGGATCGGCAACCAGTTCGAGTCCATCAAGGACGGCTTCCCCGGCGACAGCCCGACCGGCGACGACGGCCAGCTCACCGACCCGAAGACCGACGGGCTGACGGTGGGCAAGCCGATCACCGTCGACCCCAACGCCGGGGCGTTCGCCGCCGTCGCCGGCGCCGGAATGATCTACATGGCGGAGTCGACCGCCGACAGCACCAAGGTCACCGCCTATCCGACGGTCGGCGACAAGGCGACGTGGGCGGTGAGCGTGCCGATGGCGCCGACGGAGCTGCACCTGCGCCTGGTCGGCGGCCTGCTGCTCGTCGACGGCGAGAGCGACACCAAACGCGACAACGACGACACGCGGTCCGTCATCGACGCCGCGACCGGCGGCGTGAAGTGGACCTCGGGCTGGGACAGCCGGATCGACCTGCAGTACGTGCGCAACGGCAACGGCATCGACTCCGTCACCGAGGTCGGCTCCAACCCGTCCTCGGTGCAGCGCATCGACCTGCTGACCGGCACGGCCCGGTGGACCCACCCGGGGGAGAAGACGTTCTTCGCCAACAGCCAGCGCCGCGCGAAGGCCGCGCTCACGTGGACGCGACCGGCGGACGCCGCCGATCTCGTGGTGCCCACGTATGAGCGGTCGTTCTCCGAGCCGCAGTTCTTCGCCGAGTCGCTGGGCGCGGACCCGGCGGCGGTCGTCCACGTCGTCAGCGGCGAGACCGTCGAGGTCGTCAACGTCGCCGACGGCAAGACCAAGGCGTCCGGGTCCATCAAGATCGCACGCAACGACTTCTTCGCCGTGTACGGCGGCATGCTGATGTCGGTCCCGGGCGGCGCGACCAACACGGTCGTCGGCTACAGCCTGCGCGACCTCGGCAAGGCGTGGGAGTTCAAGGCCCCGCCGGGCGTCACCGTCGAGGACGTCCGGCCGTGTGGGGAGAAGCTCGTCTGCCTGGCGGCCCAGAAGTCGCTGGACTACACGGTGATCGCGGTCAACGTCGGCGACGGCAAGCAGGCCTGGACGAAGACCCTCGACGGCGGCGACGAGCCCGGGTGGTATGTCCTGGACGGCAAGCTGCTGCTGGGCGACGACTCGTTCGGTGACGTGGGCAAGCCGTCGATCCGTGACCCGGCGGACGGCAACGTCAAGTATGGCGTCGCCGACTCCGCGACGTCACCGATGGCGATGGCCTCCGGCAACGGCCGCGTCGCCGTGCGGACGCTGCGGGTCTCCGGCGGATTCACGGTCTGGCAGGTGTCGGTCGCCGACCTCGGCACCGGCAAGGTGCTCGGCGCCGCCGACGTCAGCGGCAGCGACTTCACCCTGACGGCGATCACGATCAGCGCGGACTCGGTCACCGCGATCTCCGACAAGGAGAAGGTCGTCCACCGGTACAGCATCCCGAAGAAGTAGCCCGCCGGAATTGTCCGGCGGGGCAGCCGGACGCGGATCGGATTGACATATTCCTACGCGTGCCCGCCGGACGGCGGTGCACTGACGGGGATGGAGTGTCGATGGTGCGCAATCGTGTCCTGCTCCGGCTGCTGACGGCGACCTGTCTCGGTGTGCCCGGCGGGTTGGTCGCCACCTCGCCGGCCGCCGCCGCGACGGTGCCGGTGTGCAACTACTCGGACAAGAAGAACGGCGTCTACATCCCGGTGACGTATCCGTCGAACGAGCGGTGCTGGATGCAGCAGGGGCACCGGACCGCCGGGGTCAAGATGCTGCAGAAGACGATCAACATCTGCTACGGCGACTACCTGGACTCGATCGGGTTCCCGGACACCGTCCACGAGGACGGTGACTTCGGCCCGATCACCAAGGCGGCGCTGCGGTGGGTGCAGCGGCTCGAGGACGACCGCAACCCCTACGGGCAGACGGTCGTCGACGACGGCATCTACGGCTACGTGACCCTGAAGGTGATGGTCCACCCGACCGGCGTCGGCTACAACTGCCAGCGCTTCTGAGCGCGGGTCCACACCACGACGGGCCGGTCACCGTGATGGTGGCCGGCCCGTCGCGTTCGAATGCCTGTTACGCCTCGATCATCTTGCGCAGGACGTACTGGAGGATGCCGCCGTGGCGGTAGTAGTCCGCCTCGCCGGGGGTGTCGATGCGGACCACGGCGTCGAAGGAGACGCCGGTGTCGGTGGTGACGTTGACGGTGCGCGGGGTGGTGCCGTCGTTGAGCTGCTCGGCGCCGGTGACCGTGAAGGTCTCGGTGCCGGTGAGGCCCAGCGACTCGGCGTTCTGGCCCTGCGGGTACTGCAGCGGCAGCACGCCCATCCCGATGAGGTTCGAGCGGTGGATGCGCTCGTAGCTCTCCGCGATCACGGTGCGGACGCCCAGCAGGGCGGTGCCCTTGGCGGCCCAGTCGCGGGACGAGCCGGAGCCGTACTCCTTGCCGGCCAGGATGACCAGCGGCGTACCGGCGGCGGCGTAGGCGACCGAGGCGTCGTAGATCGTGGTCTGCTCGCCGCTGAGGTGGTTGACGGTCACGCCGCCCTCGGTGCCGGGGGCGAGCTGGTTGCGCAGGCGGATGTTGGCGAACGTGCCGCGGATCATCACCTCGTGGTTGCCGCGCCGGGAGCCGTAGGAGTTGAAGTCCTTGCGGTCCACGCCGTGCAGCGCGAGGTACTTGCCGGCGGGCGAGTCGGCCTTGATCGAGCCGGCGGGCGAGATGTGGTCGGTGGTGACGGAGTCGCCGAGCTTCGCCAGGACCCGGGCGCCGGCGATGTCGGTGACCGGCGCCGGCGACGTGGCCATGCCCTCGAAGTACGGGGGCTTGCGCACGTACGTCGACTGGGGGTCCCACTCGAACGTGTTGCCGGTCGGGGTCGGCAGGGACTGCCACTGCTCGTCACCGGCGAACACGTCGGCGTAGCGGGAGTTGTAGAGGTCGCTGCCGATGGCCGCGGCGATCGTGTCCTCGACCTCCTTCGGCGTGGGCCAGATGTCGCGCAGGTAGACGGGCTCGCCGTCGGAGCCGGTGCCGAGCGGCTCGCTGGTGAGGTCCAGGTCCATCGTGCCGGCCAGGGCGTAGGCGACGACGAGCGGCGGCGACGCGAGGTAGTTCATCTTCACGTCGGGGTTGATGCGGCCCTCGAAGTTGCGGTTGCCGGACAGCACCGACACGACGCTGAGGTCGTGCTCGTTGACGGCGGCGCTGACCGCCTCCGGCAGCGGGCCGGAGTTGCCGATGCAGGTCGTGCAGCCGTAGCCGACGAGGTTGAAGCCGAGCTTGTTCAGGTACGCGGTGAGCCCCGCCCGCTCGTAGTAGTCGGTGACGACCTTCGAGCCGGGCGCGAGCGTCGTCTTCACCCACGGCTTGGTGGTGAGGCCCCGCTCGACGGCGTTGCGGGCGAGCAGCCCGGCGCCGATCATGACCTGCGGGTTGGACGTGTTGGTGCACGAGGTGATCGCGGCGATGACGACGGCGCCGTGGTCGAGCTCGAAGTCGCCGACCTGCACCGGATTCGACTGGCGCCCGTTGGCGCCGCGGGCGGCCGAGACGAGGTCGTGCGGCTTGTCGCCGTTGGACTGCACCTGGTTGGCGGGCGGGTCGCTGGCCGGGAAGGACTCGGCGCTCGCCTCGTCGGCCGGGCCTTCGATGCCGCCGTCGGCGACGTAGTCACCCAGGACACCGCGGAACAGCGGCTTGGCGCTCTTCAGCGGCACCCGGTCCTGGGGGCGCTTCGGGCCGGCGAGGGAGGGCTCGATCGTGGACAGGTCCAGCTCGAGCCGCTCGGAGTAGTCGGGCTCGGCGGCCGGGTCGTGCCAGAGGCCCTGCTCCTTGGCGTAGGCCTCGACCAGCGCCACCTGCGCCTCGTCGCGGCCGGTCAGGCGCAGGTACTTGATGGTCTCGTCGTCGACCGGGAAGATCGCGACGGTCGAGCCGTACTCGGGGCTCATGTTGCCGATCGTGGCCCGGTTGGCCAGCGGCACCGCGCTGACGCCGGGGCCGTAGAACTCGACGAACTTGCCGACGACGCCGTGCTTGCGCAGCTTCTCGGTGATGACGAGGACCAGGTCGGTGGCGGTGCAGCCCTCGGGCAGCTCGCCGCTGAGCTTGAAGCCGACGACCCGCGGGATCAGCATCGACACGGGCTGGCCGAGCATCGCGGCCTCGGCCTCGATGCCGCCGACGCCCCAGCCGACGACGCCGAGGCCGTTGACCATCGTGGTGTGCGAGTCGGTGCCGACGACCGTGTCCGGGTAGGCCTGGCCCTTGCGCGGCATGACCACCGGGGCGAGGTACTCGATGTTGACCTGGTGCACGATGCCGGTGCCCGGGGGCACGACCTTGAACTCGTTGAACGCGGTCTGGCCCCAGCGCAGGAACTGGTAGCGCTCCTTGTTGCGCCCGTACTCCAGCTCGACGTTGCGCTCGAAGGCGTCGGGGCGGCCGAAGAGGTCGGCGATGACCGAGTGGTCGATGACCAGCTCGGCGGGGGCCAGGGGGTTGACCCGGGTCGGGTCGCCGCCGAGCTCGACGACGGCCTCGCGCATGGTGGCCAGGTCGACGACGCACGGCACGCCGGTGAAGTCCTGCATCAGCACCCGGGCGGGGGTGAACTGGATCTCGACGCTGGGCTCCGCGGTGGCGTCCCACGCGCCGAGCGCACGGATGTGGTCGGCGGTGATGTTGGCGCCGTCCTCGGTGCGCAGCAGATTTTCGAGGAGGATCTTCAGGCTGTACGGAAGGCGTTCGGCGCCCTCGACCTTGTCGACCTTGAAGATCTCGTAGCTGGCGTCACCGACGCTCAGCTGGCTCTTGGCTCCGAACGTGTCGAGGCTCGCCACGGCGTTGCTCCCTAAAGTCATCAGGCGGGTGTCTCACGGCAAGTCTTCCGCAACCGGGACGCCCGGTCGTCGTCAACCAAGAAAACCGTACGTCCGTCTTGTTAAACCCGCAAGCGTGTACCAAGCTGTGAAACATGATTCACCCCTGCCCGGAACGGCCGCCGGGCGGGTCACAGGTCGACGGACCACCAGTCGCCGGGGACGGGGTGGAAACCCGCCTGCCGCAGCAGGTCGTGACCGTCCGGGGGCAGTGCCGCCGCGAGCCGGTGCGCCGAGCCCGCGCGCAGCGCGTCGACGAGCCCCTGCAGCACCTGGACGGCGAGGTCGTGCCGGCCGGGTGGCGAGGCGACGCCGACGAGCCTGACCGTGGTGCCGTCCGGCCGGACCGCGGCGAGGGCGGCGGCCGGGTCCTCGTCACCGCAGGCGGGGTCGATGAGCTCCCACCACTGCACCTCGGACCGTGCCTCGGACGCGGCCGGCGTGCCCCAGTGGGCGGTGATGCGCCGGGTCACGGCGAGACGGTGTGCCGGCACACGCCGGACGAGGAGCAGGGGATCCACACCACCACTGTGTGGGACGGGTCTTGCAGGAGCCTTGCCATCGATTTGCCACCTGGCCGGGGCGGCCGGCCCCGGCCAGGTGGCGACTGTCAGAACCCGAACGACGAGACCAGCACCGCGCGGGCGATGGTGTGCGCGGTGACGTTGAAGCCCACCACGTTCGCCGACGCGTCCGCGCCGATGTCGAGCGCGTCGACGTCCAGGGCGTGCACCGCGAAGAAGTACCGGTGCGGGGCGTCCTTCGGCGGCGGCGCCGCACCCCCGAAGTCGCGGGTGCCGTAGTCGTTGCGGGCGTGGATCGCCTCGTCGGGCAGGCCGTCCTTGTCGCCGGTGCCGGCGCCCGTCGGCAGCTCGGTGGCGCCCGCCGGCAGGTTGTAGACGATCCAGTGCCAGAACCCACCGCCGGTCGGCGCGTCCGGGTCGTAGCAGGTCAGCGCGAAGCTCTTCGTCCCGGCCGGGAAGCCCGACCAGCTCAGATGCGGTGAGGTGTTGCCGCGCTCGTAGACCTGCGCGTCCGGCAGCGTGCCGCCGTCGGTGAGGTCCTCGCTGCTCAACGCGAACGCCGGCACCGCGGGCAGGGAGTCGAAGGGCGACGGCGGGCGGGGTCGGTCGGTCATGCGCACTCTCCTAGTGCTGGGGCTTTGCTCCTAACCAGATCCTCATACCCAACGACCGGCGGGCTCAAGTGACGCCGGTGAGGCGCGCGTACTCCGCCTCGGTCCCGATCGCCGCGCGCCGGTCCGGGTGCTCCACGTAGTGCTCGACGACCGACCCGAGGAACACCGGCTCGACGGCCAGCATCTCCAGCGGCACCAGCAGCCATCCGGGTTCGTGCCGCCCGGGCCGCCGGATGCTCAGCGCGAGCTTCGGGCTGCGCACCGTCAGCGGCAGCGGGCGCTGCGGCACCTGGACGAGGTCGTCCCACCGCACCCGGCGCCGGCCGCCGGCCCGGATCGTCAGCCCCTCCGGGCTCACCACGATGCCGGGACCGCGCAGCAGCGGCACCGCGGCGAGCCCGATGAGCAGCGCGGCGACCGCGTTGAGGGTGATCTTCAGGGCGGGTCGCGTGCCGGGGTCGCTCTCCAGGAACAGCGTGCCGAGCAGCGCCCACGCCATCGTCGCCCGGCCCAGCCACACCGGCGACCCGGGCACCACGAACGCGTCGCCCCGCACGCGCAGCGCCGAGGGCGGCGGCTGCATGACCGGCCGCAACGCGATCCCGAACCCGACGAACGCCCCGCTGAGCAGCACGATCGGCGCCAGCAGCAGGGTGACCGCCAGCCACGTGGGCGTGTCTTCCTCGTCGACTCCGAACTCGTAGCCGACCCGCAGCCCGACGAGCACCACGGCGACGGCGGCGGCGGCGATCCGGCTGCCCCGCACGTACCGGCCCAGCTGCTCAGGTGTCACGTCGGCCAGTGTACGAACCCGCGCATCAGCCGGCATGGATCGCGCGGGGTCACAGCTCCAGTCCGGGGAAACGGGCACGCAGGGCGGCGACGGTCGGCATGGCCACGGCGCCGCCGCGCGACTCGCAGACCAGGCCCGCGACGTGCACCGCGACCCGGGTCAGCGCCTCCCAGCCGGCCAGGTCCGCGGGCAGGCCCCGGGTGAGGATGCCCCAGGACAGGCCGGCCATGGTCGCGTCGCCCGCGCCGGTGGCGTCGACCGCCGTGACGGACGGGGCGCCCACCCGTACCGTGGCGGCACCGTGCGCGACGAGGGCGCCCTCCGCGCCGATCGTCACGACGACCGCGCCCGCGCCGAGGGCGAGCAGGCGGGCCGCGGCCCGGTCGGGGGACTCGCCCCACAGGGCGGCGGCGTCGGCGGAGCTGAGCTTGACCAGGTCGGCGGTGGCGGCGAACTCGGCGACCACGTCCGGGTCGACGCCGACGACGGGGCGCACGTTGGGGTCGAAGACGCGCACCGGGCCGGGGGTCGACCAGGCCTTGCGGGCGGCGGCGAGGACCGGCGGGCTGAGCAGGCACATCGAGCCGCAGTACAGCAGGCCGGCAGTGCCGATCAGGCCGGTGTCGACGTCGCCGGCGTCCAGCAGGCCGTAGGACGGCGGGTCGCCGTAGAAGCGGAACGTGGGCTCGATCCCGCGGAACGTCGTCACCGCCAGGGTCGTCGCGACCCCGGGCACGGTCACCACGCCGCCCGTGCCGACGCCGTTGTCCGCGAGGAAGTCCAGGATGCGGCCGGCCCACGGGTCGTCGCCGACGGACCCGGCGAACTCGCTCGGCGCGCCGAGCCGGGCGACGCCGACGGCGACGTTCAGCGGCGCGCCGCCGATCGCCGGGTGGTAGACGATGGGCGTGCCGGACTCCAGCAGGTCGACCAGCGCCTCACCGATGACCACCGCATGTCCCGTCATCGCGCCAGTACATCATTTGGGCTGACGCGCCAGCCAGAGTTCGCGCGCGAGGTCACCGGGGCCGAGCTGGGCGGCGGCCGGGGTACGGCCGAGCAGGGTGGCGCCGTCGGTGTCCTTCGTGGCGTACCAGATCTGCTCCGGGTCCAGGACCGGCAGGCCGTCGCTGCCCGGCCCGAACGGGGACCGCGCGGTGAAGACCAGCTGCGCCCTGGCCGGGTTGAGGTCCCGGTCGCGCAGCAGCCGCAGCGCCTCCGCGGCCAGGTCGGGGTGCACGGCGGCGTCGAGGTCGTCGACGAGGAGCACCCCGCCGCGCTCCAGCATCGGCAGCAGGGCCGCGAGGAGGTCGAGCCAGGCGATGGTGCCGTCGGACTCCGCCCAGCCGCCGAGCGCCGCGGGCCCGGACCGGCCCGCGTGCACGAGGCGCAGCAGGTCCCTCTCGACCCCGACGATGCCGAGGTCCGCGTGGCTGACCAGCAGCGTCAGCTGCTCGCTCCAGCGGTCCGCGAGGTGCGCGAGACCGCCGGAGAGCCGGGTGCCGGGCGTCAGCCGGACCGTCCGGACGCCGTGCAGCCAGGCCGCGACGGGCGCCAGCCACGGGTGCTCGATGTCGGCGCCCATGGACAGCAGGGTCACCCCCGGATCGCAGGCGGCGGCGAGCCGCTCCAGGCGGCTCTCCGGCAGGCAGCGGATGCCGGTGCGGTCCCGCTCGAACCAGACCCGCCGCCGGTCGCGGTCCGTGGCGTGCAGCCACTCCCCGGCGATCTCGTCGCGCTTGTAGGCGCAGCCGTAGACGTACCGGACGCCGTCGACGAGGAACTCGACCTCGAACCGGGTCGGCAGCAGCCGCGCGGCCGGGTCGAGCTGGAACGGGTCGAAACGTTGCGTGGCGGCCTGGACGTCGCTGCCGGACACCGCCAGGTCCCGGGTGGTGGCCAGGGCGCGCAGCACGGTCGACTTGCCGGCGGCGGTCCTGCCGAACACGCCGCACAGCGGAGAGACCCGCAGCGTGCCCCCATGGCCGAGGGGCACGCCGAAGCCGTCGTCGGGGCCGGACAGGAGCGTCAGCTCCTGGATGTCCCGGACCGAGCGGTGGTTCTGGAGCCTGAACTTGAGCAGCATCGCCTAGCGACGCTAAGCCCCGTGATGATCGCCCGGCGCCGAAGGCGTGGAGATCACCAGGGATCTAACCCCAGCCGGACGGAGTCCGGGACGACCGGTTTGAGCGTGCCGGTGACGAACACCGCGTGCCACAGGCAGAAGACCAGGACCGTCCAGATCTTGCGGGCGTGGTCGTCCTCCTTCTTGCGGTGCGCCTTGAGCAGCCCCCGCACGACGTCGAGGTCGATCAGGTCACCGGCGCCGGAGGAGTCGAGGACGCCGTGCGCCCAGTCGTGCATCTCGGCGCGCAGCCACGGCCCGATCGGCACCGGGTAGCCGAGCTTCTTCCGGTTGACGATCGGCTCCGGCACGATCCCGGCCAGGGCCCGGCGCAGCGCCGCCTTCGTCTCCTGCGTGCGCGCCGGCACCTTCAGCTCGCTCGGCAGCGTCGAGGCGACCTCGAAGACCACCTTGTCGAGGAAGGGCGTGCGCAGCTGCAGGCCGTGCGCCATCGTCATCCGGTCGGCCTTGACGAGGATGTCGCCGCGCAGCCAGGTGTACAGGTCGATGTACTGCATCGTGGTGACGTCGTCCAGGGCGCTGGCCTCCTTGAAGACCGGTGCGGTGACGTCGGTGTGCCGGATGCCGGCGGTGTGGTGCCGCAGCAGCGCCGCCTTCTCCTCCTCGGTGAAGACCCGCGCGTTGCCGTAGTAGCGCTCCTCGATCGGGGTGGTGCCCCGCTCCAGGAAGCTCTTGCCCTTCATGCCCTGCGGGATCACCCGCGACACCGCCCGCAGCCCCCGCTGCATGGAGTCCGGCAGGTGGGTGACGCTCGACAGCGACAACGGCTCCCGGTAGATCGGGTAGCCGCCGAAGAGCTCGTCGGCGCCGTCGCCGCCGAGGGCCACGGTCACGTCCCGGGCGGTGCGCTCGGCCAGCAGGAACAGCGGCACCAGCGCCGGATCCGCCACCGGGTCGTCGAGGTGCCAGACGATCCGCGGCAGCGCCCGCATCAGGTCGGCCGGGCCGACGACCGTCGCCGTGTTCGGCACGCCCAGCGCCCGGGCCGACTGCTCGGCGACCTCGATCTCGGAGAACTGGGCGAGGTCGTAGCCGACGGTGTACGTGCGGATGCGCGGGTCGACCTCGGCGGCGAGCGCGACGATGGCGGTCGAGTCGATCCCGCTGGACAGGAACGCGCCGACCAGCACGTCGGCCTTGAGATGCGCGTGGACGCTGTCGCGGAGGCTCTCGGTGATCCGCCGGACCAGGGCGTCCTCGTCGCCGGCCGGCGTGGGGCGCAGGTCCAGCTGGCTGTAGCGGCGGTTCGCGAGGGGCCCGCCGGGCGTGTACACGAACGACTCGCCGGCCCCGAGCCGCCGGATGTCGGGGTGCATGGTGGCCGGCTCCGGCACGTACTGCATGGTCAGGTAGTGCTGGAGGTTGGCCGGGTCGACCTCCGCGCGGCGCTCCTCGGCGACGAACGGCAGCAGCGCCTTACGCTCCGACGCGAGGTAGACGCCGTCGTCGGTGGTCAGCTGGTACAGCGGTTTGATCCCGTACGGGTCGCGGGCGCCGAACGCGCGGCGCGCCGAGCCGTCCCAGATCACGAACGCGAACATGCCCCGCAGCCGGCTGACCGCGCTCGGCCCCCAGTGGTGGTAGGCGGCGAGGATGACCTCGGCCTCGGACTCGGTCGCGAAGTCGGCGCCCCGGTCCTCGACCAGCTCGGCGCGCAGCGCGTCGGCGTTGTAGACGGCGCCGTCGAACGCGATGAGATACCGCCCGCGGGTCACGCCCATCGGCGGGAACGACATCGGCTGCCGCCCGCCGGTGAGGTCCCGCACGGCGAGGCGGTCCGCGCCGAACACGACGTCGTCGGTGACGACCACGTTGCTGTCGTCGGGCCCGCGGTGCCGCAGCAGTTCGAGGGCGTCGGCGACCGCGTCCCGGTGCGCCGCCGCCCGCCCGCGGGCGCTGACGAAGGTGAGCAGCCCAGCCATCCGTCCTCCGCTCGTTCAGGAGAAAGTCTCGCACGCGGTACCGTCGCTGGGGGAACACGAATTCGCAGCGATAGGACGGGCGGGGATGGGCGAGTCAACGGGTGGCCAGTCGCACGATCCGGATTTCCCGGACCGGTTCGCCGAGTTCATGCGCACCGGCTGGCGCGACTCGACGCTCGACGTGGCGCCCCGCCCCGAGGCGCCTGACCACGCGAAACGCCGCGCGGACCTGTCCGCGGCCTTCCCCGGTGAGACGCTGGTCATCCCGACCGGGGTCGAGAAGGTCCGCGCCAACGACACGTATCACCTGTTCCGGCCCGGCACCGAGCACGTGTGGCTGACCGGCGAGCACGACCCCGACGCGGTCCTCGTCCTGCGCCCCACCCACGGCGGCCACGACGCGACGCTGTACATGCGGCCGCGCTCGCCCCGCGACACCGACGAGTTCTTCCGCGACCGCAACCACGGCGAGCTGTGGATCGGCCGCCGGCACACCCTCGCGGAGAAGGCCACCGAGCTGCAGCTGCAGACCGCGCACCTCGACGAGCTCGGCGCCGCCCTCGACGACGCCGCACCGGGCCGGACGAGGGTCCTGCGCGGCTACGACCCCGCGGTCGACGGGGCCGTCCGGTCCGCCGCCGCCGGCCGTGACGCGGATCTCGCCACGGTGCTGGCGGAGCTGCGCCTGGTGAAGGACGCCTGGGAGGTCGAGCAGCTCCAGGACGCCGTGGACGCGACCGTCCGCGGCTTCGAGGACGTCGCCCGGATCCTGCCGGCGGACCGCCCGGTCAGCGAGCGGCTCGTCGACGGCGTGTTCAACCTGCGCGCCCGGCACGACGGCAACGCCGTCGGCTACAACTCGATCGTCGGCGACGGCGCCCACGCCGCGGTCCTGCACTGGACCCGCAACGACGGCCGCACCCGCCCCGGCGACCTGCTGCTCATGGACATGGGCGTGGAGAACCGCAACCTGTACACCGCCGATGTGACGAGGACCGTCCCCGTCACCGGCACGTTCACCCCGCTGCAGCGTCAGGTCTACGACCTGGTCTTCCGTTCCCAGCAGGCGGGCATCGACGTCATCAGGGCCGGCACGGGGTTCGGCGACGTGCACCAGGCCTGCATGCGCGTGCTGGCCGAGGGCCTGGCCGACCTGGGCGTCCTCCCGGTCACCGTCGACGAGGCGATGGACCCGGCGTGCATCTTCTACCGGCGCTGGACCCTGCACGGCTTCGGGCACATGCTCGGCCTCGACGTCCACGACTGCGGCGCGGCCCGCAAGGAGCGTTACCGCGAGGGCGTCCTGGAGGCCGGCTACGTCCTGACCGTCGAGCCCGGCCTGTACTTCCAGCCCGACGACGACCTGGTGCCGGCCGAGCTGCGCGGCGTCGGTGTCCGCATCGAGGACGACGTCCTGGTCACCCCGACCGGCGCCGTCGTGATGTCGCAGGACCTGCCCCGCTCCCCGGACGCCGTCGAGTCGTGGCTCGCCGCCCAGCGCGAGGCAGGCCCCCGCCTGCCCGGTTAGTGGCTACTCGAGCCAGAAGGTGTCGTGGGCGAGCATGAACTCGTCGCGTTCGAGGGGGGTCAGGCCGCCCAGGTTCGGCAGGCCCTCGAAGTAGGCCTCCCTGGGCGCGCCGGGGGAGAAGTGCAGCAGCATCGAGGCGGGCTCGCCGGACTCGTTGCGGAAGGCGTGGACGCCGCCCTCCGGGACGTGGACCCAGTCGCCGGGCCGGGTGGTGATCCACTCGTTGCCGTCGTAGATGCGCACCGAGCCGGACAGGATGTAGAACGACTCGGAGATCGAGCGGTGGTAGTGCGGGTCGGGGCCGCTCGGCTGCGGGCCCATCTCCCAGCGGTAGAGGCCGAACTGCCCGTGGGTCGTCGTGCCCTTCGCGAGGTAGTGCACGGTGTTGCCGTTGGCGTACGTGAACTCCGGTGGGGTGTCCGCCGGCCGGTACGTGGCGGAGACTTCACCTGCTGGTCCGAGGTAGTACGGCGGTGGGTAGGACATAAGCCCACAATACGGCGCACGAACGGTTGGAGAGGCGGGGCCAGGTAGGCTTTGGACCCCGTGAAGACCATCGAGCGCATCCGTAAGCCCATCCGGACATATCATCCGCGTCGTGGGCGGCTCAGTGGTCGGCACTTCGACGCCCTCGACCGGCTCACCGGGACCTACGGGTTCACCCCCGGCGACCCGGTCGACGTGCTGGAGATCGGGTCCGGGATGGGCGAGGCGACCCTGGAGATGGCCGCCGCCGACCCCGGCCGGCGCTACCTGGCCGTCGAGATCCACACGCCGGGCGTGGCGAACCTCCTGGCCAACATCGAGCAGCGCGCCCTGACGAACCTGAGCGTCGTCAGCGTGGACGCCCTCGACCTGTGCCGGGAGCACATCCCGGACGCGTCCCTGGAAGCGGTGCACGTGTTCTTCCCCGACCCGTGGCCGAAGGCCCGGCACCACAAGCGCCGGCTCATCCAGCCCGCCAACGTCGCGCTCCTGACCGCGAAGCTGCGCGCCGGCGGGCTGCTGCACTGCGCGACCGACGACGCCGGCTACGCCGAGTGGATGCTCGCGACGCTGACCGAGGCGCCTTCGCTGCGCAACCGGCACGACGGCTACGCGCCCCGGCCGGACCACCGGCCGGTCACGAAGTTCGAGCAGCGGGCCCTGGCCGCCGGGCGCGCGCCGGCCGACCTGATGTTCGTGAAGGCATGAGCGGCCAGCGGAGCGGCTCGGGCCGCTCATCGTGTGGCAGTTCTGGCTCAGGCCGACGCCGGAGCGCAGCGGAGGTGGCGGCATGAGCGCGGGACTCGCGGCCCGGGTGCCGCGCGGCGGTGACCCCGACGCCGTCTTCGACGCGTTCGCCGGGTGGGCCAAGGAGCAGGGCCTGGAGCTGTACCCGCACCAGGAAGAGTCCCTGATGGAGATCGTCTCCGGGGCCAACCTGATCCTGTCGACGCCCACCGGCTCCGGCAAGAGCCTCGTCGCCGCCGGGGCGCACTTCGCCGCCCTGGCCACCGACCGCACCACGTTCTACACCGCGCCGATCAAGGCCCTGGTCTCGGAGAAGTTCTTCGCCCTCGTCGCCATGTTCGGCGCCGAGAACGTCGGCATGCTCACCGGCGACGCGTCCGTCAACGCCGACGCGCCCATCATCTGCTGCACGGCGGAGATCCTCGCCAACATCGCCCTGCGCGACGGCGCCACCGCCGACGTCGGCGTCGTCGTCATGGACGAGTTCCACTTCTACGCCGAGCCGGACCGCGGCTGGGCGTGGCAGGTGCCGCTGATCGAGCTGCCGCAGGCCCAGTTCGTGCTCATGTCCGCGACGCTCGGCGACGTCACCCGCTTCGTCGATGACCTCACACAGCGCACCGGGCGGCCGACCGCGGTGGTGAAGAATGCCGAGCGGCCCGTGCCGCTGATGTTCAACTACTCGATGGACCCGCTGCACGAGACCATCGAGGAGCTGCTGAGCACGAAGCAGGCGCCGGTCTACATCGTGCACTTCACCCAGGCCGCCGCCCTGGAACGGGCGCAGGCGCTGATGAGCATCAACGTGTCGACCCGCGCCGAGAAGGACATGATCGCCGAGGCGATCGGCCGGTTCCGGTTCACCGCCGGGTTCGGCAAGACGCTGTCCCGGCTCGTCCGGCACGGCATCGGCGTGCACCACGCGGGCATGCTCCCCAAGTACCGGCGACTCGTGGAGACCCTGGCCCAGGCCGGGCTGCTGAAGGTCATCTGCGGCACCGACACGCTCGGTGTGGGTATCAACGTGCCGATCCGCACGGTGCTGTTCACGGCCCTGTCGAAGTACGACGGGCAGAAGACGCGCCTGCTGTACGCGCGGGAGTTCCACCAGATCGCGGGCCGGGCCGGCCGGGCGGGCTTCGACACCATCGGGACCGTCGTCGTGCAGGCGCCCGACCACGTCATCGACAACGAGCGCGCCCTGGCGAAGGCCGGCGACGACCCGAAGAAGCGCCGCAAGGTCGTGCGGAAGAAGCCGCCGGAGGGCTCGATCGGCTGGGGGAAGCCCACCTTCGACCGGCTCGTCGACGCCGAGCCCGAGCCGCTGCGCTCCAGCTTCCACGTCTCCCATGCGATGCTGCTCAACGTCATCAGCCGCCCCGGCGACGCGTTCGCCGCGATGCGGCACCTGCTGACGTCCAACCATGAGGACGTCCACTCGCAGCGCCGCCTCATCCGCCGCGCGATCGCGATCTACCGGGCGCTGCTCGCCGGTGGCGTCGTCGAGCAGCTGCCCGAGCCCGACGAGGAGGGCCGGCGGGTCCGGCTCACCGTCGACCTGCAGATGGACTTCGCGCTCAACCAGCCGCTGTCGCCGTTCGCGCTCGCCGCGATCGAGCTGCTCGACAAGGACGCGCCGGCCTACGCGCTGGACGTGCTGTCGGTCATCGAGTCGACCCTGGACGACCCGCGGCAGATCCTGTCCGCGCAGCAGTTCAAGGCCCGCGGCGAGGCCGTCGCCGCGATGAAGTCCGAGGGCATCGAATACGAGCAGCGCCTCGAGCTGCTGGACTCCGTCACGCACCCGAAGCCGCTGCTGGAGCTGCTCGACGCCGCGTACAACCTGTACAAGCAGGGGCATCCGTGGGTCGCCGACTATCAGGTGAACCCGAAGTCCGTCGTCCGCGACATGTACGAGCGGGCGATGACGTTCGTCGAGTACGTCGGCTTCTACAGCCTGTCCCGCTCCGAGGGCCTCGTCCTGCGCTACCTCGCCGACGCGTTCAAGGCGTTGCGCCAGACCGTGCCCGAGGACGCGCGCACCGAGGAGCTCACCGACATCATCGAGTGGCTCGGCGAGCTCGTCCGGCAGGTCGACTCCAGCCTCATCGACGAGTGGGAGCGGCTGCGCAACCCCGGTGAGGAGCCCGACCAGCAGGTGCTCGACGACCGCCCGCCGGCCGTCACCCGCAACCTGCGCGCATTCCGCGTCCTGGTCCGCAACGCTCTCTTCCGCCGGGTCGAGCTGTTCGCCCTGCACCGCTACGACGAGCTCGGCGACCTCGACGGCGAGCACGGCTTCACCGCCGACGACTGGCAGGACGCGGTCGAGGACTACTTCGACGAATACGACTCGCTCGGTGTCGGCCCGGACGCCAGAGGTCCGGCCCTGCTCGTCATCGAGCAGAAGCCGGACCGGTGGTTCGTCCGCCAGATCTTCGACGACCCGGCCGGCGACCGCGACTGGGGCATCACCGCCGAGGTCGACCTCGCCGAGTCCGACGCCACAGGCTTCGCGGCGATCCGGGTCACCGCCGTCGGCCCCATGTCCGGCGGTTAGGCGTCGGCGGCGACGGTACGAAGCGCCGCCAGGAACTCGGCGGGGTGGGTGAAGGCGGCGAAGTGCGAGGCGCCGTCGATGAGGACCAGGGACTTCGCCGGGGCGTCGACCTCGGCGAAGAACTCCACCGCGGGGCCGGTCAGGGTGACCACGTCCTGAGCGCCCTGGAACAGGTGGAACGGGATCTCCAGGCGGGTGCCCTCGGCCCGGGCGTCGAAGCGCATGAACTGGTCGAACATCGCGTCGCGGACCGCGGCGAAGCCCTTCAGCCAGGCGAAGACGTCCAGCAGTGAGTAGTCGGGTTTGGTCAGCAGCAGCTTGAACAGTGTCTTCAGGCCGCCGTTGGGGTTGGCCGGGTCGGTGCCCATCGACCACTGCATGCGCCGGCCCCACGCCTTCACGTCCCAGGTGCGCGGGTCCTCGTCGAGGGCCTCCAGGGTCTTCACGCCGCGCTGGTTGCCCGCCGCGCGGAGCCGCTCCAGGGTGTCGTGCCGGCCCCGGCGCTCGTTGTCGAGCATGTTCACGTAGAAGTCGGTGCCGACATAGGCGCTGAAGAGGTCGGGCCGCTGCCGGGCCATCGGCAGGCCGACGATGGTGCCCATCGAGCCGGCCATCAGGATCACCCTGTCCTTGCCCAGGTGGGCCCGGACGTGCTCGGCGACCTCGATGCCGTCGGCCGCGAGGCGCTCGAAGGTGAGTTCCTCGGGGCCCGGCATGCCGTTGCGCCGCAGGGTGCGGCCGCAGCCGCGGCGGTCCCAGTGCACGACCGTGAAGTGCCGCTCCCACTCGCGCAGCGCGGCGGTGAACACCGAGTAGGGCGAGCCGGGGCCGCCGTGCACGACCAGCAGCACCGGGTTGGCCCGGTCCTCGCCGCGGATCTGCAGCCACTGCTCGACGCCGCCGATCGTCACGTAGCGACCCTCGACGATGCCGTCGGGGGAGGTGATGCGTGCTTGCGCGGCGGCGCGGTGCTTGAGGACGGCCCGGACGGCGAGGGGGGCGGCGGCGAGGGCGGCGATGGCGGCGGGGGCGATCAGCATCAGCGTCATGTCCAGAACTGTACGCTCGTCTCACACGGATGTGCAAGAGCTATGTGCAAGACGTTTGTGTCAGACGTGGCTATGCTGGCCGCATGGGAAACAAGGAGAAGCTCCTCGACGGCGCCCTGCAGTGCCTGCTCGACAAGGGCTACGCGCGCACCACCGCCCGTGACGTCGCCTCCGCGGCCGGGGTCAGCCTCGCCGCGATCGGCTACCACTTCGGCACCACCGACGCGCTGCTGCACGCGGCCCTCGACCAGGCGCTCGAAGCCTGGGGCGCGGCACTGGAGACCGCGCTGCGCGACGACAACGACGCCGCGCTGGATCCGGCCGCCAGGTTCGAGGCCATCTGGACGCGGATCATCGCCTCCGTGCGGGAGCAGCCGGCGCTGTGGAAGCTCCAGTTCGAGGTCGTCGCGCAGCTCGCCGTCCTGCCCGACCTTCAGGAGCGGTGGCAGCGGTCGCTGCAACAGGGGCAGGAGGGGCTCGCCGCGCTCTTCGGCGGCGCCCCCGGCACCGGCGCGCTGTATCAGGCGCTGCTCACCGGCGTGGTCGTGCAGCACCTCGTCGCACCGGGCCGTGGCGTCGACGGCGCGGCGCTCAGGTCGGCCCTGATCGAGGTGGCGGCGGGCCTCCGGAGCGAAGCCACCGGAGAACGTGTGTAAAACCGGCAAATCGCGGTAGCCCTGGAGTATGACCGTGCTGACCACCGACCAGGGCATCCCGGTCGCCGGCACCGGCAACTCGCTGCGCGCCGGGGCCCGCGGACCCAGCCTCCTGGAGGACTTCCACCTCCGGGAGAAGCTCATGCGCTTCGACCACGAACGGATCCCGGAGCGCGTCGTGCACGCCCGAGGCGCCGGCGCGCACGGCGTGTTCAAGGTCTACGAACCGCTGGACGAGTACACGTCCGCGGACTTCCTCACCGACCCCGACGCCGAGACCCCCGTCTTCGTACGGTTCTCCACCGTGCAGGGCTCCCGCGGCTCCACCGACACGCCCCGCGACGTGCGCGGCTTCGCCACGAAGTTCTACACCCAGCAGGGCAACTTCGACCTCGTCGGCAACAACATGCCCGTCTTCTTCATCCAGGACGGCATCAAGTTCCCCGACCTCGTCCACGCGCTCAAGCCCGAGCCGCACCACGAGATGCCGCAGGCGGCGTCCGCGCACGACTCGTTCTGGGACTTCGTCACGCTGCAGCCCGAGACGATGCACCACCTGATCTGGCTCATGTCCGACCGGGCGCTGCCGCGCTCGTACCGGATGATGCAGGGCTTCGGCGTGCACACCTTCCGGCTCGTCAACGGCCACGGCCGCAGCACCTTCGTGAAGTTCCACTGGACGCCGTCGCTCGGCACGCACTCCCTGGTCTTCGACGAGGCGCAGCAGATCTCCGGCAAGGACCCGGACTTCAACCGCCGGGACCTCTGGGAGGCGATCGCGTCGGGCAACTTCCCGTCGTGGGAGCTGGGCGTGCAGCTGCTCGGCGAGTTCGTCCTGGACGACGTCGACCTCCTCGACCCGACGAAGCTGGTGCCCGAGGAGGTCGTGCCCGTCACGCCGATCGGGCGGCTCACGCTCAACCGCAACCCGGACAACTTCTTCGCCGAGACCGAGCAGGTGGCGTTCAGCGTCGGCAACGTCGTGCCCGGCATCGACTTCACCGACGACCCGCTCCTGCAGGCGCGGCTGTTCTCGTACCTCGACACCCAGCTGACCAGGCTCGGCGGCCCGAACTTCGCGCAGCTGCCGATCAACCGCCCCCTCGCGCCGGTGCACAACCATCAGCAGGACGGCTTCCACCAGCAGCGGGTGCCGGTCTCCCCGGTCAACTACGCGCCCAGCTCGGCGGCCACGGAGTCGACCAGCGGCTTCGTCCCCTACCCGGAGACGGTCGACGGGCCCAAGGAACGCAAGCGCAGCGAGACCTTCGCCGACCACTACAGCCAGGCGACGCTGTTCTGGAACAGCATGTCCGGATGGGAGCGGTCGCACATCGTCGCCGCGTACCGGTTCGAGCTCGGCAAGGTGACCTCCATGGCGATCCGGGTGCGGATGGTGGAGCACCTCAACCGGATCGACCACGATCTCGCGGTCGCGGTCGCGTCGGGGATCGGCGTCGAGGAGCCCGTCAAGTCGGTCGACAACCACGGGCGCTCGTCGGCCGCCCTGAGCCAGGCGGTCACCTCGCCGGGGCCGGTCGCCACCCGCAAGGTCGCCGTGCTCATGGGGGACGGCGCGCCGGCCCGGTGGGTCGCCCGGCTGCGCGACGACCTCACCGCCCGGGGCGTCGTCGTCGAGCTGCTCGGCCCGGTCGACGGGACGGTCATGACCGACGACGGGCTGCCGATGGAGGTGACCCGCGCCCTCGAAACCGTCTCGTCCGTCCTGTACGACGCGGTCGTCGTCCCCGACGGCGCGCTGGGCCTCGCCGCCGACGGCATGGCCGTGCACTTCGTGGCTTCGGCCTTCAAGCACGGCAAGACCCTGGCCTTCGCCGGCACCGGTGCGGACGTGCTGCTGCGGGCGCAGATCCCGCTCGACGTCCCGGACGTCGCGGTGCTGCCCGACTTCTCCTCCGACGGCCTGGTGGCGGCGCTCGGCAGGCACCGCAACTTCGACCGGGACGTGTCGTCGGTCCCCGCCTAGCGCCTTCTCTCAGTCCCCGCTAGCGCCTTCTCTCAGTCCCCGCCCAGCGCCTTCTCCAGGAAGCGGTGGCGATCCACGAGCATCCGCTCGACCCGGCCCTCCGCGACGGTCTGGCTGCCGTCGCGGGCGACGACCTCGAACACCAGCTTCCGGCCGTCGGTCTTCGCCAGGCGCGCCTCGACGGTGACCCGGCCACCGATCGGGGTCGCCGCCCGGTGCTCCAGCTCCACCCGCGTCCCGACCGTCGTCCACCCCGGCGGCAGCCGCCTGACCAGCGCACCGACCGTCGCCGCCTCGGCGAGCGCGAGCACCTTCGGCGTGCCGAGCACCGGCACGTCACCCGACCCCAGCGACTGCGCCGTGTCGGCGTCGGTGACGGTCAGCTCGACCCGGGCGACCGCGCCGACCCATGGTGCCGCGTCCACAGAGATGCCCATACCGACCAGACTAATGAGTTTCGAGACCATCACTGTCAGGTGGCGTGCACCTACGTTATTCACTTTCGTGCGTGGTTAGGGTCGACGCATGCGCAACCTCGCGGCCTGGATCGACGCCGGCTCGGTCGTCGCCCTCACCGGCGCCGGCGTCTCCACCGACTCCGGCATCCCCGACTTCCGCGGCCCCGACGGCGTCTGGACCCGCGACCCCGAGGCGATGAAGCTCTCTTCCATCGACCACTACGTCGCCGACCCCGCGGTCCGCCGCCGCGCCTGGCAGGAGCGCCTGCACAACCCCGCGTGGACGGCTTCGCCCAACGCCGCCCACCACGCCCTCGCCGCCCTGGAACGCGCCGGCAAGCTCACCGCCACCATCACCCAGAACATCGACGGCCTGCACCAGCGCGCCGGCGCCGTCAACGTCATCGAGCTGCACGGCACCCTGTCCGAGACCGAGTGCCTCAGCTGCGCCCAGCGCCTCCCCATGCCGCAGACCCTGGCCAGGGTCACGGCCGGCGACCCGGACCCCGCCTGCCTCGCCTGCGGCGGCCTGCTGAAGTCCGCCACGATCTCCTTCGGCCAGGCCCTGGACCTGGCCACCCTCGAAGCGGCGGCGGAGGCCGCGATGGGCTGTGACGTCCTGCTCGCCGCCGGCACCTCCCTCACCGTCCACCCGGCCGCCGGCCTCGTCGACGTGGCCCGGAAGTCCGGCGCGATGATCGTCATCGTCAACGCCGCCGAAACCCCGTACGACGCCGTAGCCGACCTGGTCATCCGCACCCCGATCGGCGAACTCCTCCCCACCCTGGTCCCGGCGCCCCACTGACCCGACCCGGGCCTCGCCGCTGCGGACCGGCCGCGATCGCCGACGTCTGCCGGCGCGGGTTGACCGAGGTGAGCGGTCGGTGGCCGGGCGAGGATGCCGACCGTGTTTCGGGTGGCGGCACCGGTCCTGGACCGGTTACCGCAGGCGGCCCGTCCGCACGTGGTCGGTGGCGGTGTCGGCGGCTGGTCGGGGATGTGGCGTGGGTTGTTGGCCCACGACCCGGCCCGCGGGCGATTCGTCCGCACTCTGGTCGGTGGTCGGTCCGGAGGCGCTGCCGTCGCTGCCGGCGGCGAGATTGAAGGATGCGCGCGGGTGCTGGTCCGCGGACTCGCCTTTGAGTGGCCGGTCCGCACCCCGGTCCCGGCCAGCTGCTGACCTGACCCGGCCTCGTCGCTGTGGGCTCGGTCCCGGCACCGCAGCCCCGTCCGGTGCGGTGCGGCGGATCCGGCCCCGACCCGGCCGGCCGCCCGCGGGGGCTGGTCTGCGAGCGGGCCTGCGGGCGGCAGGTCCTTTCCCCGGTCCAGGCGGCCTTCCTGCCCCCGCCCTCGTCGCTGCGGGTCGGCCGCGAGTGTCGGCGTCTGTCGCCCCGGCTGGTGCGGCGGTGCGGTTGGGCGAGGTCAGCGGTCAGTGGCTGGGCGAGGGTGTTGATCGTGTTCAGGTGCCGGCGCCGGTCCTGAACGCGTTGCCGCGGGCGGTTCGTCCGCTTCGTGGCTGGTGGCGGGTGCTGGCGGCTGGTCCGGACGTGACGTGGGGTGCTGGCCTGCGACCCGGCCCGCGGGCGGTCCGTCCGTTCCGTGACTGGTGGCGGGTGCCGGCGGCTGGTCGGGACGTGGCGCGGGGTGTCGGTCCGCGACCTGGCCCGCGGGCGGTCGGTCCGCTCCGAGGCCGGTGGCGGGCGCCGGTGGGTGGTCCAGGTGCGGTGCGGGGTGCTGGTCCGCGGGCGGCTCGGCGTGGTGCGGGGGCGCGGGGGACTTCTGCAAGGACAGCCGGGGCGCGGCGGTGCGGCGGGCGGTGCGGGAGCGTGCGGCCAGTTCGGTGGCGAGCGCGTACGCCTCGGCGGTGGCCCGATGCCTGGCCACCGCGTGCAGCCCGCCCGCCGTGTCCACGTGGACCGTCGCCAGGTCCAGGGCGCGCTGCAGCGGGCCCTGGACGACCCGGACGCTCTGCACGCGGACGAGGGGCACGACGACCAGCTCCCGGGTCAGGACCCCCTCGCGGACGGCGACGACCGCGTCGGTGACGGTGACACCGATCCGGGACCAGGCCAGCGGCGCGAGCCAGCGGGCGCGGCGGGGCGGGCCGGAGACGGGGAGGGCGGCCGCGTCGAGCGGGGGTGCGGCGACGGAGGCGTGCACGGCGGTGCCGAGGATCGCGGCGGCCACCAGCAGGGTGTCGGCGGTGGCGGCGACCGGGACGAGGGTGCCGGCGCGCAGCTGGTGCTCGCCGTCGCCGGCGTAACCGGCCACGTCGATGCGGGCGCGGGACCAGCCGGGGGAGCGCCACAGGAGCGGCCAGGTCACCTTGAGGCCCTGGATCCGGTGCGGCGGGACGGTCTGGCTGCGTTTGTTGAGCAGGCCCTGGCGGACGCGCAGGGCGGCGGCGTCGGTGCCGATGGTGAAGTCCCACTCGTCCAGGACGCGGCGGACGGGGACCTGGAAGACACCGAGGAACGCGGTGACCGTGCTGGCGGCGCCGATCAGGGTCCAGGTGGGGTCGAGGGACGCCTGCCAGGCGACGAAAACCAGGCCGACGGGCACCGCGAGGGCCTGCGGGGTGAGCAGCTGCGCCTGCAGGAGGCGGCGGTTGGCGACGGTGAAGGTGGCGGGCACGTCCGTGTCGGCGGCAGGGGCGTGCGGGACGCCGGTGGACAGCCCGATGAGCCGCGCGCGGAGGGTGGCGGCGCCGGCGACGGTGAGGTAGGCCAGGGGCGCCTCGGTCTTGCTGGCGCCGATCACCTCCAGGCGCAGCTCGGCGAGGCCGAAGACGCGGGCGAGGAGGGGCCGGACGACGTCGATGGCCTGGACCCGTTCCAACGGGATGGTTCGTGTACGCCGGGAGATCAGTCCCTCATGCACCCGCAGCTCCCGGCCGACGACCTCGTAGCCGGTGACGGCCCAGACGACGGCGGAGACGAGCACGGCGGCGACGAGGACCGCGCCCATCGCGAGGAGCCAGTGCAGCGGGCCCAGGTCCGACAGGCCGCGCCAGGAGACGGCCACGGCGGCGAACGCCACCAGCTTCGCCCCCTTCAGCAGGGGGGTCAGTGGGTGGAGGCGTTGTCTCACAGGCCCTCTTCGCGGATCTCGCCCAGGGCGGCCAGCCGGTCCCGCAGCCGGGTCGCCTCGGCGGCCTCCAGGCCGGGGACGGTGGCGTCGCTGGCCGCCGCGGCCGTGTGCAGGGTGACGGTGGCGAGGCCGGCGGCGCGCTCCAGCGGGCCGGCGGTGACGTCGACGAACTGCATGCGGGCATACGGCACGATCGACAGCCGCCGCACGAGCAGCCCGTGGCGGACGAGCAGGTCCTCGGCGCGCTCCGCATAGCCCCAGGCGCGGACCGAGCGGCGCATGAAGACGGCGCGGAGCGCACCCAGGACCAGCGCGGCGAACGCGAGCAGGAAGAACCAGGGGCTGGCGAGCAGCGCCGCGACCGTCGCCGCGAGCACGAACGCCAGGGTCCACACGCTCAGGACGGCGAGACGCAGCCAGAAATAGCGGGGGGAGATCGATCTCCAAGCGACGTCGATCGGCGGCGCGGTCATGCCGTCACTTCCGCTCCGCTGTGCTCCGGTCCCATCACGTATCGAGCGTATCCGTTGACACAGGGATGACGTCGCGGAGGAAACCGCGTGCGGTCAGGAAGTCACCGAGGGTGGTGCGGTGGGTGTCGCACGCGAGCCAGATCTTGCGGCGCTCGGGGGTGTGCAGCTTCGGATTGTTCCAGCGCAGCTGCCACGTCGCCTCGGCACGGCAGCCCTTGGCGGAGCAGATGAGGGGTTCCACGCGGCAATTCTGCCAGCGGAGGAAGGGAGGATGAGCGCCGGGCGGCCACGGGGGAAGCCGCCCGGCGACGGGGTGAATCGTACCCACCCGGGTACGGGTGATGTCCAGTCACCCGAGGTGTCCGATCCGAAAATCCCGCACAATCACTGGTCACTTACCCGATAAATCGGTAAAAATCGGTCGCGAGTAGGACTCTCAGAAGCTTCCCAGTGACGTCCGATCGCGTTCAGTTGGTCCGGCGTGCGAGGCTTGGAGGGCTCTGATCGCCAGCATGCAGTGGAGGACCGGTGACCCAGCCGAGCAACCCCGTCTCGCCGCCAGGCGGGCAGGTCTCGACACCCGCTCAGGACGCGACCGTGCTGGAGCGCGCCCTGTTCGAGGTCAAGCGGGTCATCGTCGGTCAGGACCGGATGATCGAGCGCATGTTCGTGTCGCTGCTCTCGCGCGGCCACGTGCTGCTCGAAGGCGTGCCCGGCGTGGCGAAGACCCTCGCGGTGGAGACTCTGGCCCGGGTCGTCGGCGGCACGTTCTCCCGCATCCAGTTCACCCCGGACCTGGTGCCCGCCGACATCGTCGGCACGCGCATCTACCGGCAGTCCAACGAGAAGTTCGACGTCGAGCTCGGCCCGGTGTTCGTCAACTTCCTGCTCGCCGACGAGATCAACCGCGCGCCCGCCAAGGTGCAGTCCGCGCTGCTGGAGGTCATGGCCGAGCAGCAGGTGTCCGTCGGCGGCCAGACCTATGAGGTGCCGCGGCCGTTCCTGGTCATGGCCACGCAGAACCCGATCGAGCAGGAGGGTGTCTACCCGCTGCCCGAGGCGCAGCGCGACCGCTTCCTGATGAAGATCCAGGTGGGCTATCCCACCGACAGCGAGGAGCGCGAGATCGTCTACCGGGTCAGCGTCAAGACCCCGGAGCCCGTCGCCGTGCTCACCCCGACCGAGCTGATGGCGTTGCAGGACAAGGCCGACGACGTGTTCGTGCACAACGCGCTCGTCGACTACGCGGTCCGGCTCGTGGTCGCCACCCGCGCACCCGCCGAGCACGGGCTCGCCGACGTCGCGCAGCTCATCCAGTACGGTGCGAGCCCCCGCGCCTCGCTCGGCATCGTCCGCGCGTCGCGGGCCCTGGCGCTGCTGCGCGGCCGTGACTACGCGCTGCCGCAGGACGTGCAGGACATCGCCCCCGACATCCTCCGGCACCGCCTCGTGCTGTCCTACGACGCGCTCGCCGACGACATCCCGGCCGACGACATCGTCAAGCGGGTCCTCGCCGCCGTGCCGCCGCCGACCGTGGCGCCGCGCCAGCAGGCGGTGGCCTCCGGTCAGGGGCCGGGCACCGCGGGACCGCCGCCGACCACGATCACCACGTGGCCGGGCCGCTGATCCATGGCCACGGACGACGCCCGCGCCGAGGTTATCCTCAACCGCATGCAGCTGCTCGTCACCCGCAAGCTCGACGGGCTCCTCCAGGGTGACTACCTGGGCCTGCTGCCCGGCCCGGGCACCGAGGCGGGGGAGTCCCGGGAGTATCGGCCGGGCGACGACGTGCGCCGCATGGACTGGCCCGTCACGGCCCGCACGACCCTGCCCCACGTCCGGCAGACCGTCGCCGACCGCGAGCTGGAGACGTGGCTCGCCGTCGACCTGTCCGCCAGCCTGGACTTCGGCACCGCCCGCTACCTCAAGCGCGACCTGGCGATCGCCGCGGCCGCCGCGGTGTCCCACCTGACCGTCCGGGGCGGCAACAGGATCGGCGCCGTCGTCGGCACCGCCGGCGACATGCACCGCCTCCCGGCCCGGCCCGGCCGCAAGGACGCGCAGGGCCTGCTGCGGGCGATCGCCCACACGCCGGCCCAGCCCGGCCGCGCCGACCTCGGCGCGCTCATCGACATGCTCAACCGGCCCCCGCGCCGGCGGGGCATGGCGGTCGTCATCTCCGACTACATGACCCCGGTCAGCCAGTGGGCCCGCCCGCTGCGCAAGCTCGGCGTCCGGCACGACCTCCTCGCCGTGGAGATCGTCGACCCGCGCGAGCTCGAGCTGCCCAACGTCGGCGTGATCGCCCTCGTCGACCCCGAGACGGGCCGGATGCACGAGGTGCAGACGGCCGACCCGAAACTGCGCCACCGCTACGCACACGCGGCGGCCGCCCAGCGCGCCGAGATAGCCTCGGCGTTGCGCGGTGCCAACGCCGCGCATCTGAGACTGCGCACCGACTCCGACTGGCTGCTCGACATCGTCCGGTTCGTCGCGGCCCAGCGGCACGCCAGGACGAGGGGGACGACCCGATGATCCGTTTGCTTTCACCGTGGTGGCTGCTGTCGCTGCTGCCCGTCTTCGCCGTCATCGGCGTGTACATCTGGCGCCAGCTGCACCGGCGCGCCTTCGCCGTGAAGTTCACCAACGTGGACCTGCTCAGCAGCCTGGTGCCCAAGGGCATCGGGGTGCGCCGGCACGTCAGCGCCGCCGCGTTCCTGCTGAGCCTGCTCGTGCTGAGCTTCGGCATGGCCCGCCCGTCGGTCGACACGAAGGAGCCCCTGGAGCGGGCCACCATCATGCTCGCCATCGACGTCTCACTGTCGATGCAGGCGACCGACGTGCAGCCGACCCGCATCGAGGCGGCCAAGTCCGCGGCGACCGACTTCGTGAAGCAGCTGCCCGCGTCGTTCAACGTCGGCCTGGTCTCCTTCGCGAAGACCGCGAGCGTCCTGGTCTCCCCGACGAAGGAGCGCAACTCGGTGCTCCAGGCGATCGACGGCCTCACCCTGCAGGAGTCGACCGCCACCGGCGAGGCCGTCTTCACCAGCCTCGACGCGATCCGCACCGTCCCCGCCGACGGCGCCGCGGGCCCGCCCCCGGCCCGCATCGTGCTGCTGTCCGACGGCTTCCGCACCGCCGGGCGCTCCCTCGAGGACGCCTCCGCGGCCGCCTCCGCCGCCAACGTGCCGGTGTCGACGATCGCCTTCGGCACCGACGAAGGCGTGGTGCGCATCGGCAACACGCCGCAGCGCGTCCCGGTCGACCGCGCGTCGCTGCAGCAGGTCGCCGAGACGACGAAGGGCTACTTCTACGAGGCGGCCAGCAAGGAGGAGCTCAAGCGGGTCTACACCGACATGGGCAGCTCCATCGGCTTCAAGACCAAGCCCCGCGAGATCACCCAGTGGTATCTCGGCGCGGGCTTCCTCCTCGCCCTGCTCGCCGGCGGCCTGAGCCTCCTCTGGGGCAGCCGCCTCCCATAAGCAAAGGCCCGTCACCGCAAGCCCGTCACCGCCATGATCCGGTAAACCTCGTGCACCCATGACCGCACAAAGTCTTCCGGATCATGGGAAGGGGGAGGAAGGGGAGGGGACCGAGGCGGGCACCAGCGCACGCGACCCCGACGTGATCAGCGCCCCGGGATGCCACGCGCACGCGTACGAGCCTGCCGCGCCAAGCCGGCAGTGCGTCGCGGAGCGGCGCATTGGGGGGTCCGTGGGGTGAGAATCCCCCCGGCGGGGCCCCGCGCGCAGCGTGGGGAGGTTAGGTATCGCCGACAGGCGACAGCCGAGTGACAGCGTTAATGCGCGCCCACGAGGTAGAAAAGCGCGGCTACCCAGGCTGCGGCCAGGAAGAATCCAATGGGCGCGATGAAGCGGCTCATGACGTGCTCCCAAACGGTGTGTCTCGACGGAACGGAGAACAGACACGCGGAGCCGTGACAGGGGAAAGGACTACACCCGGTCACGACTGGAAGGATCGCTACTTCGCACAGCGATCACCTCCAGGGAGCAGCAGCCGCACCGGGCGGTCAGCAGATGCACGTGCAGACGCCCGCCATGGTACCCGCACGCCACATGGCCCACATCAGCCGACCGGCGAGTTGGCGGGTACCCGTCAGTAACACCTAATCTCCGTACAGCTAATCGCAGGAATCGCAGAAGGGCGGCAACGTGGCGAGGACCGTGCTGGTCACCGGCGGTAACCGTGGCATCGGGCTGGCAATCGCGCAGGCCTTCGCCGCGCAGGGCGACAAGGTCGCGGTGACCCACCGGGGCTCCGGCGCCCCCGACGGGCTGTTCGGCGTGCAGTGTGACATCACCGACAGCGCGGCCGTCGACGCCGCGTTCACGACCGTGGAGGCCGAGCTCGGCCCCGTCGAGGTGCTCGTCGCCAACGCCGGCATCACCGACGACACGCTGCTGCTGCGGATGAGCGAGGACCAGTTCACCCGCGTGCTGGACACGAACCTGACCGGCTCGTTCCGTTGCGCGAAGCGCGCGTCCAGCAAGATGCTGCGCGCCAAGTGGGGCAGGATCATCTTCATCTCCTCCGTCGTCGGCCTGTACGGCGGGCCCGGCCAGGTCAACTACGCGGCGAGCAAGGCCGGCCTGGTCGGCATGGCCCGGTCGATCACCCGCGAGCTGGGCAGCCGCAACATCACCGCCAACGTGGTGGCGCCCGGGTTCATCGAGACGGACATGACGGCCGTGCTGCCCGAGGCGACCCAGGCCGAGTACAAGAAGGCGATCCCGCTCGGCCGGATGGCGAAGCCCGAGGAGGTCGCCGGCGCGGTGACCTGGCTCGCGAGCGACGCGGCGGGATACATCAGCGGCGCCGTCATCCCCGTCGACGGCGGCCTGGGCATGGGTCACTGACCACCATCTCAAGAGGAGAACCATGAGCGGACTGCTCGAAGGCAAGCGGCTGCTGATCACCGGGATCATCACCGACCAGTCGATCGCCTTCTCCGTCGCCAAGCTCGCCCAGGAGCAGGGCGCGACCGTCGTGCTGACCGGGTTCGGGCGGCTGTCGCTCGTCGAGCGGATCGCGAAGCGGCTGCCGCGGGAGGCGCCGGTCATCGAGCTCGACGTGACCAACCCCGAGCACCTGGCCGGCCTCGCCGACAAGGTGCGCGAGCACGTCGACGGCCTCGACGGCGTCCTGCACTCGATCGGGTTCGCCCCGGCGAGCTGCCTGGGCGGCGGGTTCCTCGACGCGCCGTGGGAGGACGTGGCGACCGCCCTGCACGTGTCGACGTTCTCCTACAAGTCCCTCGCGGTGGCCTGCCTGCCGCTCATGGGTCAGGGCGGCTCGATCGTCGGTCTCGACTTCGACGCGACGAAGGCCTGGCCGGTGTACGACTGGATGGGCGTGGCCAAGGCCGGCCTGGAGTCCGCTTCGCGGTACCTGGCAAGGGATCTCGGCCCCCGCGGCATCCGGGTGAACCTGGTGGCGGCCGGCCCGCTGCGCACCATGGCGGCCAAGTCCATCCCGGGCTTCGCCGTGTTCGAGGACTCGTGGGCGAAGACGGCCCCGCTCGGCTGGGACCTCAACGACCAGGTCGCGGCCGCGAAGGCGTGCTGCGCGCTGCTGTCGGACTGGTTCCCCGCCACGACGGGCGAGATCGTCCACGTCGACGGCGGGTACCACGCGGTCGGATCGTCCTGACCGTGTTGTAACAATGGGACGCGTGGATTACGACGCGTTCCTGCTCGTCTCGTTCGGTGGTCCGGAAGGGCAGGAGGACGTCCTGCCCTTCCTGGAGAACGTGACGCGGGGCCGCGGCATCCCGCCCGAGCGTCTCGAGGCCGTCGCCGGGCACTACCGGCACTTCGGCGGCGTGTCACCCATCAACGCGCAGAACCGGGCCCTGCTGGCGGCCCTGCGGGGCGAGATCGACCTGCCGCTGTACTGGGGCAACCGCAACTGGCATCCGTTCCTCGAGGACACCGTCCGGCAGCTGCGCGACGACGGCGTGCGGCGCGCGCTCGCGTTCGTGACCAGCCCGTTCGGCTCCAACTCGTCGTGCCGGCAGTATCAGGACGACATCGCGCGGGCCCGGGCCGCGGTCGGCCCCGACGCCCCGGTCATCGACAAGATCCGCCACTTCCACGACCACCCGCTCTACGTGGAGTCGCACGCCGCCGCGGTACGGGCGGCGCTGGACGCACTGCCGTCGCGGTTGAGCGCGCGGCTGGTGTTCACCGCCCACTCGATCCCGACGGCCATGAACGACGCGTCCGGGCCCGGCGGCGTCGGGCGGTATCGTGCGCAGCTGCTGGAGACGGCCGGCCTGGTCGCCGCCGCGGCCGCCCCCGAGCTCGAATGGGACCTCGTCTGGCAGAGCCGCTCCGGCCCGCCGCAGGTGCCGTGGCTGGAGCCCGACGTCAACGACCACCTCGCCGGCCTCGCCGCCGCGGGTGTGCGGGAGGTCGTCGTCAGCCCGATCGGGTTCATCTCCGACCATCTGGAGGTGATCTGGGACCTCGACAACGAGGCGCGCGACACCGCGGCGAAACTCGGCCTGGCCTTCGCCCGGGCCGCCACGCCGGGCACCGACCCCCGCTTCGTGACCATGATCAGACAGCTCGTCGACGAGCGCGTGCTGGCTCACAGTAACGTTCGTCACGCCCTCGGAACCGTCCCCACCTGGGATTTCTGTCCGGACGACTGCTGCGTGTCACCAAAACGCGTCTAGGTCCGAAACGTTTCTGAGGGAGCATTGTCCGCGTGAGAGAACGCAAGCCCATCGAGTCCTGGCTCACCGACATGGACGGGGTCCTCGTGCACGAGGGCGAGCCCGTGCCCGGCGCACCGGAGTTCGTCAACCGGCTGCGCTCGTCCGGCAAGCCGTTTCTGATCCTGACCAACAACTCGATCTACACCGCCCGCGACCTGCAGGCCCGCCTGCGGCGCATCGGCTTCGACGTGCCCGAGTCGGCGATCTGGACCTCGGCACTCGCCACCGCGCAGTTCCTGGACACGCAGCGCCCCGGCGGCACCGCCTACGTCATCGGCGAGGCGGGCCTGACCACCGCGATGCACGAGGTCGGCTACATCCTGACCGACACCGAGCCCGACTACGTGGTGCTGGGGGAGACCCGCACCTACAGCTTCGAGGCGATAACGCAGGCGATCCGGCTCATCAACGACGGCGCCCGCTTCATCTGCACCAACCCCGACGCCACCGGCCCCTCCAACGAGGGTGCGCTGCCCGCCTGCGGGGCCGTGGCCGCGCTCATCTCGAAGGCGACGGGCATCGAGCCGTATTTCATCGGCAAGCCGAATCCGATGATGATGCGCTCCGCGCTCAACAGCATCGACGCGCACTCGGAGACGACCGCGATGATCGGCGACCGGATGGACACCGACGTCCTGTGCGGCCTCGAGGCGGGCCTGGAGACGATCCTGGTCCTGAGCGGCATCTCGACGGTCACGGACGTGGAGCGCTACCCCTATCGCCCGTCCCGCATCATCCCGTCGGTGGCCCACCTCATCGACGAGGTCTGAGCGGCGGTCAGGCCGCCTCCGCGAGCGCGCGGAGGCGGGCCGCGTCCCCGGTGAGGTTGCGGCGCAGCGTCGCGCGGAACAGGGGCGCCGCGAGGCGCTGGGCGCCGCGCAGCCGGACGGTGAGCTCCAGGCGCACCAGGCACCCGCCCGAGGCGGCCGGGACGACGGCGCGGGAGCCGTCGGCGTCCGCGCCGGTGGTGGTCCGCCAGGTGAAGCGCATCCCCGGCCCGACCGCCGTGACGACGCCGAGGTTGTGGTACCTGCCGCCGGCCACCCGCAGGTGCTCGTCGGTCGTGGTGCCGGTGCGCACCGGCCCGGCCGGCGTCGGCACCATCGACGTGACCCCGTGCCGCCACAGGTGGTCATTGCCGTAGTCGGCGAGCACGTCCCAGACGTCCCGCGCGGGCCGGTCGATCACGGTCTCGGCGGACAGCAGTAAAGTAGTCATGCGTCTGATAATACGGCGTCGAACTATCTTGAGATCCATAGAATGTCGGCATGGCGACGCCCGGCGATCCCGAAGACCCCGACGATGTCGACCGGATCATCGCGCAGTGGCGCCGTGAGCGCCCCGAGCTCGACCTCGACGCGATGGCGACGTTCGGCCGCCTGGGCCGGCTCTTCGCGCACCTGGGCCGGGCCGTCGACGAGACGTTCACCCGCTTCGGCCTGCAGCGCGGTGAGTACGACGTCCTCGCCGCGCTGCGCCGCTGCGGCGCGCCCTACGTCCTGACCCCGTCGGCCCTGTCGGACGTGCTGATGCTGTCCCGCGCCGGGATGACGAACCGCCTGGACCGCCTGGAGACGGCCGGACTGGTCGAGCGCCGCGCCAACCGGGACGACCGGCGCAGCATGCTGATCGCCCTCACCGAGCGGGGCGTCGCCCTGGCCGACGAGGTCACCACCGTCCACGTCGCCAACGAGTCGGCGCTCCTGGCGGACCTCACCCCGCAGGATCGGCACCACCTCGACGCCGTCGCCCGGAAGCTCCTCACCCGCTTCGAGTAGGGCCCTCGCGGGCCCGTGGCCGGCGCTAGATCAGCGGCGCGTTGCAGGCCGCGACCAGGGCGCGGCGGCAGGCCGTGGTGAGCGGGCGCAGGGCGGCGTCGCGCTGCTGGACCTCGTAGCCGTTGACGGCGCCGCCGGGGGCCGCGTGCTCGGCCAGGGCGAGGACGCGGTCGAGGATCGAGGCCCGCGCGTACAGCCGGCGGGCCCGCGGGTCGTAGCCCGGCGGGAGGTCCGTCGCGCCGTCGGGCTTGCGCAGTGCCTCGATGGCGCCGGCGAGCTCCGGGCGCCACTGGGCGATGTCGAGCTTCGCCAGGGTGCGGGTCGCGGTCGCCAGCTCCGCGGACAGCTCCGCCTCGGCCTCGGCCGTCGACGGGGCGTCCAGCGGGGCGGCCGGGGTCACCGGCAGGACGAACACCTGCCAGCGGACCGTCTCGAACTCGTCCCCCGAGCCGGACGTGTGCAGGCGGACCTCCGGCACGAAGCCGAGCCCACCCGCGATCACCCCCTCGCCGGCGAGCAGGGCCGCGCCGCTGAACGGGCCGGGCCCGGGCAGGCCGCGAGGATCGCCGGGCGCCGGAAGCACCAGGCGGACCTCGTCCGGGTGGAGCTTGGACAACGCGGCGATCGCGTCCGTCAGGGACACGTCGGTCCACGTGCCGGGGACGTCGGAGACCATGTGCTCCTCGTCGCCGGAGATCTCGGCGGCGGCGTCGTCGCACGGCACGAGGCCGGCGCGCCACGCCCGGACCCATGCCACGAAACGCGCCGAGCGGCGCGCCTGCAGGGTCGCCGCGCGTGCTGCGGGGGACATGGGAGCAAGGGTACGTGCTGACGTGCCGGTATGTCTCGCAGGCGACGGGGCCGTCAGCCGATACGCTTGCCGTCCATGGACGTCCTGGCGAACAACGACTGGCGGCGGCGGCGCACGGTCCCCACGGTGGGCGCTGAACCGGACCTGGTCGTCGAGGACGCCGACTCCGGATTCTGCGGTGCCGTGGTCGGCTTCGAGTTCGGCGCGGTCGTGCTGGAGGACCGGCACGGCAAGCGCCGCAACTTCCCCCTGGAGCCCGCCGCTTTCCTGCTCGACGGGCAACCCGTCACCCTGGTGCGGCCGGCGCCGGTCGTACATCAGCAGCAGCGGAACATCACCAGCTCGGGGTCGATCGCCGTCGCCGGGCTCACCGCCCGGGTCGCGCGCCGCAGCCGGATCTGGGTCGAAGGCATCCACGACGCCGCGCTCGTCGAGCGGATCTGGGGGCACGACCTGCGCGTCGAAGGTGTCGTCGTCGAGCCGCTCGACGGGATCGACGAGCTGGCCGCCGCCGTCGCCGGGTTCCACCCCGGGCCCGTCGCCCGGCTCGGCGTGCTCGTCGACCACCTCGTCCCCGACTCGAAAGAAAGCCGAATTGTCGGAAGTATCCGGTCGCCGTACGTGCTGATCACCGGACACCCGTATGTCGACGTCTGGCAGGCGGTCAAGCCCGCCGCCGTCGGCATCCGGGAATGGCCGACGGTCCCGATGGGGGAGAACTGGAAGGACGGCGTCTGCGCCCGGCTCGGCGTCGCCGAGCCCGCCGACATGTGGCGCCGCGTCCTCGCCTCCGTGTCCAGCTACAAGGACGTCGAGACGCCCCTGATCAACGCGGTGGAGCGGCTCATCGACTTCGTCACCGAGCCCGACGAGGACGTCTAGAGCGCGGACGGCTCGGGCCAGGGGTCGCGGGTGAGGACGAACGTCGCGATGTCCAGGGCCACCACCGCTCCGGCGCCGTCGCGCACCACCCGCAGCAGCTCCCCGTCGCAGTCCCCGGACAGCCCGCGCCACAGGTCCGGCGTCGGCCCGTCCGGCACGAAGCGCCACGCGTCCCGCGGCGCCGCGAGAGGCGTCACGACCAGCTCGCCGTCCGCCCAGCCGGCCTCGTGCTCCCGCCCCATCCACCACCACCGGCCGGTCAGCGGCAGGATCTCGGCGGGCGGTTCGGTGCGCGGCCGCCACGGCGCCACCCGCACCGGCTCCCGGTCGAGCACCGCGCCGAGCAGGTCGAGCCCGAACGTGCTCAGCCCGCCGCCCCGCATCGTGTACGCGTTGGCGAACGCCACGACAGCGGTGCGCGTCGGCCGGTGCACGGCCAGGACCGAGAGGTAGCCGGGCATCGAGCCGCTGTGCCCGACGAACACCCGCTCGCCGCGCCGCCACAGCTGCAGGCCCAGCCCGTGCCCGGCGGACCAGCCGTCCAGGTCGCTGAGCACGACCGGCGCGCACATCTGCTCGACCGTCGCGGGCGCCAGCACCGCCGGGTCGGGCTCGGCGAGGAACGCCGCCCAGCGGGCCATGTCCTCCACCGTCGACCACAGCTGGCCGGCCGGCGCCATCGCGGCCGCGTCGTGCCGGGGCTCCTCCCGCAGCTCGTCCAGCCACGGGTGGACGACGTAACCCCGCGCGAACGGCTCGGTCGCGGCGTAGGTCGTCCGGTCCAGGTGCAGCGGGCCGAGGAACCGTTTCGCGAGCATCGACTGCCAGTCCTCACCGCCGAGGCGGGCGACCATCGCGCCCAGCAGTCCGTAGGCGAGGTTCGAGTAGTGATATCCGTGCAGCGGCGGGTAGGCGACCTTGTCGGCGGTCAGCGTCGACAGGAACGTGTCGACGTCCACGCCGGCCGCGCGCTCCCACCAGTCGCCGTCCGGCTCGCGCTGCACGCCGCCCGCGTGGCCGAGCAGCTGCCGCAGGGTGACCGCGCCGACGGGGGTGCCGGGCAGGTGCCGGTAGAGCAGGTCGTCCAGCGCCAGCCTGCCCTCGTCGCGCAGCGCGAGGACGAGCGCCGCCGTCATCGTCTTCGTGATCGACCCGATCCGGAACTGCAGCCCGGTCACCGGCGCGTCCAGCCCGCCGGCGGCGACGTGCTGCAGGACGCCGTCGCGGACGACACCGGCGACGAGGACGGGGACCCGCCCGCCGGCGTGGGCGCGGGCGACGTGGTCGTCGACACAGGAGACGGTCTCAGGCAGCAGCGGCACGCTGATCTCCAAGGGGGTTCGCTGAGGGGTTCGCTGGGGGCTCTGTCCCCCCAACTGTGCGCCGACCCGGGGCGCAGTGCGTAGGGGCAAGGATTCGGCAAGACGGGTGATCAGGGACGAGCGCGACGAGCATCGGCGTGACACGATCGAAGCGTGGACCTGTGGCTGATCGTCTGGATCGTCGTCGGCGCCGCGCTCGTCGCGGCGGAGATCTTCACGACCACGTTCGTCCTGCTGATGTTCAGCCTCGGCGCGTTCGCCGCGGCCGGCGCCGCCGCGCTCGGCGCCGGGGTGCCGGTGCAGGCGGCGGTGTTCGCGGCCGTCTCGGCGGCGTCTTTCCTCGCCGTGCGGCCGACGCTGAAGCGCTACATGCGCAGCGACGTGCGCGACACGCGGATGGGGGTCGAGGCCCTCGAGGGCGCCGAGGCGCTCGTCATCGAGGCCGTCGACAACGACAGCGGACAAATCAAGATCGAAGGCGAGATGTGGCGGGCCCGGCCCTATGACGCGACGCAGACGTTCGCGATCGGGGAGCGGGTCCGGGTGATCGAGATCAAGGGTGCCACCGCGATGGTGTGGAAGGACTGAGTCACGTGGATCCGAGTGTGTTCCTGGCGGTCATCGTCATCGCCGCCGCCCTCCTGGCGATCGTCACGGTCGCCAAGATGGTCAAGGTCGTGCCGCAGCAGGTCGAATACGTCGTCGAGCGGCTCGGCAAGTACAGCCGCACCCTGACGCCGGGCCTCAACATCCTGGTGCCGTTCATCGACTCGGTGCGCAACAAGGTCGACAAGCGGGAGGTGGTCGTCAGCTTCCCGCCGCAGCCCGTCATCACCTCCGACAACCTGGTCGTGTCGATCGACACCGTCCTGTACTGCAAGGTCGTCGACTCGGTCCGCGCCACCTACGAGATCTACAGCTACCTGCAGGCCATCGAGCAGCTCACCGTCACCACCCTGCGCAACGTCATCGGCTCCCTCGACCTGGAGAAGGCCCTCACCAGCCGCGACGAGATCAACCGCCACCTGTCCGGTGTCCTGGACGAGACCACCGGCCGCTGGGGCATCAAGGTCACCCGCGTCGAGCTGAAGGCGATCGAGCCGCCGCCGAGCATCCGCGACTCGATGGAGAAGCAGATGCGCGCCGAGCGCGACCGCCGCGCCGCCATCCTGCACGCCGAGGGCCTCAAGCAGTCGCAGATCCTCACCGCCGAGGGTGAGAAGCAGGCCGCCGTCCTGCGCGCCGAGGGTGAGCGGCAGTCCCGCATCCTCACCGCCGAGGGCCAGGCGAAGGCCATCCGCACCGTCGTCGACTCGATCCACGCCGCCAACCCGGACTCGAAGGTCATGGCGTACCAGTACCTGCAGTCCCTGCCCCAGATCGCCGCCGGCCAGTCCAACAAGCTGTGGATCGTGCCCGTCGAGCTGACCAAGGCCCTGGAGGGCATCGGCGGCGCCCTCGGCGGCATGTCCCAGCTGTCCGACGCGGCCCGCTCCAGCCTCGTCGAGGCCAACGCGAGCCATGACGAGTCCGCCGAGGTCATCGAGGCCCGCCAGGCCGCCGAGGACGCGGCCGCCGCCGCCAACGCGGAGGCCGCCGCGGCCGCCGCCCAGGTGTCCGGCCGGCCGTCGGCGACCGTCGACGACCTCATCGGCGACCTCGACGCGTCCCACGAGCCCTCCCGCGAGCTGGAGCGCTAAGGCGTGTTTGGTCAGCGGATGCCGGGCTGCGGCGGCCCCAGCCGGCGCCTGGACCTCGCTTCGCTCCGACCCCACTGACCAAACGCGTCCTAGCGGCAGAGCTCCCAGAAGGCGACCGCCGCGGCGGCGGCGACGTTGAGCGAGTCGACGCCGTTGCGCATGGGAATGACGACCCGCACGTCACTGGCGTCGAGGGCCCTGGCCGACAGGCCGGGGCCCTCCGCGCCGAGCAGCAACGCGGTGCGCTCCCGCTGCGCCCCGGTCAGCGTCTGGATCGGCACCGCGTCCGGCGCGGGCGTCATCGCCAGGAGCGTGAGCCCGGCCTCGCGGATCGCGCCGAGCCCAGCCGGCCACGGTTCGATCCTGGCGTACGGGATCGCGAACACCTCACCCATGCTGACCCGCACGCTGCGCCGGTACAGCGGGTCCGCGCACGACGGCGACAGCAGCACCGCGTCCATGCCCATCGCCGCCGCCCCGCGGAAGATCGCCCCGACGTTCGTGTGGTTGTTGACGTCCTCCAGGACCGCGACCCGCCGGGCGCTCGCGAGGACGTCGGCCGCGGCGAGGTCCGGTTTGCGGTGGAAGCTCGCCAGTACCCCCCGGTGCACGTGGAACCCGGTGATGGCTTCGAGCGTCGCCTGGTCCCCGGCGTAAACGGGCACGCCGTCGAGCGGCAGGTCGTCGAGCTGCCCGACCCGCTTGGCGTCGATGAGGACGGAGCGCGCCCGGTAGCCGGCCCGCAGCGCGCGCCGGATGACCAGCTCCCCTTCGGCGATGAACAGCCCGTTGGGCGGCTCCCACCGGGTCCGCAGCTCCACGTCGGTCAGCGCCCGGTAGTCGGCGATCCGTTCGTCGTCCTGGTGGGTGATCGTTGTCGCGCTCAGCACCCGGCCGATTCTGCCCTGCACGGCAGGCGACTCCCAAAGGCGACCGCCGCGGCGGTCGCGCGGCATTGACGGGGAAATCGATTTCTGACATCTTGTTGCCATGTCGGGCAGCGAGGCGTTCATTGGCATCGATGTGGGCACGTCGAGCACCAAAGGGGTGCTCGTCACGCCGGACGGCACGATCGTGGCGACCGCGGTGCGCGGGCACGACGTCCGGACGCCGCGGCCGGGGTACGTGGAGATGGACGCCGGCCTCTGGTGGGACGAGGCCGTCTCGATCGTCCGGGAGCTCCTGGCCGGGGGAGCGCACCACGTCACGGCCGTCGGGGTCAGCGGGATGGGGCCGTGTGTCGTGCTGACCGACCGGGACGGTGTGCCGCTGCGGCCCGGGATCCTGTACGGCGTCGACACCCGGGCCACCGCGCAGATCGAGCGGCTCACGACGGCGCTCGGTGGCGCGGACGCGATCCGCGAGCGGACCGGCTCGGCGCTGTCGACGCAGAGCGTGGGGCCGAAGCTCGCGTGGGTCGCCGAGCACGAGCCCGACGTCTGGAAGCGCGCCCGCCGGCTGTTCATGCCGGCCAGCTGGCTCGGCTGGAAGCTCACCGGCGCCTACTACCTGGACCAGCACTCGGCCAGCCAGTGCACCCCGATGTACGACGCCGCGACCCAGGACTGGCACGGGCCGTGGGCCGGGCAGCTCAAGGGCGACGTCGCGCTGCCGCCGCTGGTGTGGCCCGCGGACGTCGTCGGCACGGTCAGCGCCGAAGCGGCGGCGAGCACCGGCCTGCGTGAGGGCACCGCGGTGGTGGCGGGGATGATCGACGCCTGGTCGGAGGCGGTCAGCGTCGGCGCGCAGCGGCTCGGCGACCTCATGCTCATGTACGGCACGACGATGTTCCTGGTGCACACCACCGGCGTGCGCAACCCGTCGCCGGTGCTGTGGGGGACCACCGGCGCGTTCCCGGGCACCCGCAACCTCGCGGCCGGCATGGCGACCTCCGGCGCGATCACCGGCTGGCTGCACGACCTGCTCGGCGCGCCCGGCTATCCGCGGCTGCTGCAGGAGGCCGCCGAGTCGGGGCCGGGCGCGCGCGGGCTGCTGATGCTGCCGTACTTCGCGGGCGAGCGCACCCCGGTCGCGGACCCGCACGCGCGCGGCGTGATCGCCGGGCTCACCCTGCGGCACACCCGCGGCGACCTGTACCGGGCGGTCCTGGAGGCCACCGCGTTCGGCGTACGCCACAACATCGAGGCGATCGAGCAGGCCGGCGGGCGGATCGAGCGGATCGTCGCCGTCGGCGGCGGCACCCAGGGCGGCCTGTGGGCGCAGATCGTGTCCGACGTGACCGGCCGCGAGCAGCTGATCCCCCGCAAGACCATCGGCGCGAGCTACGGCGCCGCGTTCCTGGCGGCGAAGGCGGCCGGAGCGGCCGACATCGAGGCGTGGAACCCGATCGTCCAGACCGTGCGGCCGGTCGCCGGCGAGGTCTACGACCAGCGCTACCGGATGTACCTGGACCTGTACCCGGCCACCGCCGCCATCAGCCACCGCCTGGCCGAGAGCGGCACCGAGTCAACCGGAGGAACCCCATGACGAGTCCGTACCAGCTGCCGGTGCCGCTGCGACGGCCGGCCGCCGAACCGGCCACCGCCTACCTGGTGGCGAGCGGCGACCTGCGGCCGAGCGCCAACATCCGCTGCTGGCCCACCCAGCTGCGGCTGGAGACCGACGTGACCGCCGCGCTCGGACGGCTCGGCTGGCAGGCGCAACGCACCCACCCGTTCGACGAGGCCAAGGGGCACGGCCTGATCGACAGCCAGCGGCTGGGGATCGAGGTGTTCAAGGGCATCCCGCGCGACGCGCCGCTGATCGTCGTCGAGGCGGTCTGGCAGTACAGCCACCACGTCCTCGCGGGCCTGCGCACCCATCAGGGGCCGATCCTGGTCGTGGCCAACTGGTCCGGCGCGTTCCCCGGCCTCGTCGGCCTGCTCAACCTGACGGCCAGCCTGACCAAGGCGGGCGTCGCGCACTCGGCGCTGTGGAGCGAGGACTTCACCGACGAGTGGGCCGTCTCGGGGCTGCGCGAATGGCTGGAGACCGGCACCGTCGTCCACGACCTGTCGCACGTACGGGACCTGCCGGCGCTCGCCGACGGCCCGGAGGTCGAGCTCGGCCGGGCGCTCGCCCGGCAGCTGCGCGACGAGAAGGCGGTCATCGGCGTCTTCGACGAGGGCTGCATGGGCATGTACAACGCCATCTTCGACGACGAGCTGCTCAACCCCCTCGGCATCTTCAAGGAGCGGCTGTCGCAGAGCGCCCTCGTCGCCGAGATGCTCAAGGTCACCGACGACGAGGCCGCCGCCGTGAAGGCGTGGCTGGACGCGCGCGGCTTCACGTTCCACTTCGGCGCCGACGAGGCGAGCGAGCTCACCGAGGCCCAGGTCGCGAGCCAGTTCAAGATGTACGTCGCGGCGCTGCGGATCAGCGACGACTTCGGGCTCGACGCGGTCGGCATCCAGTACCAGCAGGGGCTCAAGGACGTCGTCCCGGCCAGCGACCTCGCCGAGGGCCTGCTCAACAACGTGGAGCGCCCGCCGGTCCGCAGCCGCGACGGCAGCCGCGAGCTCTACCCGGGCGCGCCGCTGCCGCACTTCAACGAGGTCGACGAGGGGGTCGCCGTCGACGCGCTGGTGACCAACCGGCTGTGGAACGCGATGGGCTTCGACCCGGCGACCACCCTGCACGACATCCGCTGGGGGCAGGAGTACGAGGGCGAGTTCGTCTGGGTCTTCGAGATCTCCGGCTCGGTGCCCGCCTCGCACAACGGCGGGTACGACAAGAGCTACAGCATGCGCCAGCCGCCGATGTTCTTCCCGCTCGGCGGCGGCACGCTCAGCGGCGTGTCGAAGCCGGGCGAGATCGTGTGGTCGCGGGTGTTCATCATGGACGGCGTCCTGCACGCCGACCTGGGCCGGGCAAGCGTGCGCGACCTGCCGCCGGAGGAGACCCAGCGGCGCCTGGACGCCACCGACCGGCAGTGGCCGATCATGCACGCGGTGCTGCACGGCGTCGGCCGGGACCAGCTCATGGCCCGGCACAAGGCCAACCACGTGCAGGTCGCCTACGCCCCCGACGCCGCGGCCGCCGACCGGGCGCTGGTGGCGAAGGCCGCCCTGTTCCACGAGCTCGGCGTGCTCGTGCACCTCTGCGGGGACGTCACGGTCTGAGGCTGCTCTCCCGCACCTTCAGCGTCGTCTGCAGGGTGACCGTCGAGGCGGGCCGGTCCGGTTCGGTGATCCGCTCCGCGAGGAGCATCGCCGCGGTCCGGCCCAACTCGTACGTCGGCTGCGACACCGTCGACAGCGAGGGGCGGACCAGGTGCGCCCACGGGATCTCGTCGAAGCCGATGACGCCGATCCCGGCGGGGATGGCGATGCCGCGGTCGACGATGCACTCGACGGCGCCGACGGTCATGAGGTTGTTGGCGGCGAAGACGGCGTCCGGCGGGTCGCCGGCGTCCAGCAGCGACGCCATCGCGGCGTAACCGCCCTCCTCGCGGTAGTCGGAGTGGCGCACGAGCGCGCTCGGGGCGTCCAGGCCGCGGGACCTCAGCGCCTGCTGGTAGCCGCGGAGCCGCTGCGCGGCCGTGGACACCTTCCGCGGGCCGGTGATGCAGGCGATGCGGCGGTACCCGCTGTCGATGAGGTGCTCGGTCGCGCTGTGGGCGCCCTGCTCGTTGTCGACCAGCACGCTGTCGATGTTCGTGCCGCTGATCTGCCGGTCGATCGCCACGACGGGGGTGCCGGCCTCGATCAGGCGGTGCACGTTCGCCGGGGTGCCGGCGCTGGAGATGATGACGCCCGCCATCTGGTCCTGCAGGGCGGCGGTGACGTACTGCGCCTCCTTGGCCGGGTCCTCGTCGCTGTTGCACAGCACGACGGAGTAGCCGGCCCGCTGCCCGACGTCCTCGACGCCGCGGACCATCGCGGTGAAGAACGGGTTGCCGACGTCGGAGATGATCACCGCCCACAGCGTGGTGCGGCTGCGGCGTAAGTTGCGGGCCACCGTGTTCGGGCGGTAGTTGAGCTCCTGGACGGCCGCCTGGACCCGCACGACCATCTCGGGGTCGACGCTGGCCCGGCCGTTGAGCACCCGGGAGACGGTGGCCGGGGAGACCTGTGCGCGCTGCGCGACGTCGTAGATGGTCGCCATGACCCCTATCCCTCTCAGCGGACCGGTAAGCCTGCCCCGGAGCGCAATGATGCCACGCCGGACGTCCCGGTCCGCCGTTGACGGTCCGCCCCGCGGGCCCTTACAGTGCTGGAAATCGATTTCTCGCACGCCCGTCGGCCGGCGTGCCGGGCGCCACCGAAGGCTACCGCCCGGCGAAACCTTCCCACATATTGACGCAGGCAGATGTAAGTCGTCTACTGATCGGCAATCGATTTCTCGGAAGGGACGCCCGCCATGCGCCTACTGCGAAGAGCCGTCGTCGCGGTCCTGCTGATCCCGCTCCTCACCGCCGTCGCCACGCCCGGTCCGGCGTCGGCCGCGGTGCCCGACGACAAAGGCCCGGTCGGCTGGGACACCTACCGCCGCCTGGACCGCCTGCCCTCCCTGTCCGCCGGCACGCGGACGAAGCAGTTCTCCGGCTTCGGCCGCGACGGCTCCAACGACGACGGGTTCGTCGGCACCTACTCGTGCCTGCGCACCGACGGCGGCTGCACGATCGCCGAGGACCGCGGGCCCGGCGAGCTCCAGTCGATCTGGTTCACCCGCGACGAGGGCAACGTCAGCGCCACCGGCTGGATCCGCATCGAGCTCGACGGGGTCACCGTCGTCAACACCGGCCTGCAGAACCTCGTCAACGGCAACCTCGGCGCGCCGTTCGTCTGGCCCCTGGTGACCAACGCCGACCAGACCTCCGGCGGCGTCACGGTCAAGGTGCCGATGCCCTACCGCACCAGCATGCGCGTGGTCACCCAGAACAACCCGCTCTTCTACCACGTCGGCTACCGCACGTTCGCCGACGCGAACGGGATCACCCGCTTCAACCCCGCCGACCATGCCCTCGACGTCGTCGACAACCTGCGCCAGGCGGGCCTGCGCGACCCGAAGCTCCCACAGGCCGGTGCCACCACCGCGACCGCGACCGTCACTGCGCCCGCCGGCGGGCAGGCCACCCTGGCCACGCTGAGCGGGCCACGGGCGATCACCGCGCTGCGCCTGCGCGTCCCGGACGGCGCCGCCACCGAGGCCACGCTCACCGCGCTGCGGCTGCGGATCACCTTCGACGGGCGCACCACCGTGGACGCCCCCGTCGCGGAGTTCTTCGGCGCCGGGCTCGGCGAGCGGACCGTCCGCTCGCTCATGTTCGCCATGGACGCCGCGCCCGGCGGCTGGTACACCGCCTGGTGGCCGATGCCGTTCCGCAGCGGCGCCACCGTCGCGATCGCCAACACCGGCGGCGGGCCGGTCAGCGGCATCCAGGCCGAGATCACCTCCGCGCCCAACGCCCAGTGGACCGACGCGCTGTCCGGCACCGGCGACGCCGGCTACTTCACCACCCAGTCCCGCCGCGCCGAGACCGTCGCCGGCAAGGACTGGATCATGGCCGACCAGGCCGGCCGGGGCCGCCTCGTCGGCGTCTCGCAGACCATGCGGGCGCACATCACCGGCGGCAACACGCGCAACTACCTCGAAGGCGACGAGCGCATCCACGTCGACGGCTCCGCCACCCCGCAGTGGTACGGCACCGGCACCGAGGACTTCTACGAGTCGGGCTGGTACTTCAACCGCGGCGAGTACTCGGGCGTCTTCACCGGCAACACCGGGCACCGCTTCCGCACCGCCGGCTGCGCCGACGAGTGCGACGCCGCCTACCGGCTGATGCTCGGCGACTCGGTCGCCTACACCAGCGGGCTGCGCTTCGGCATCGAGCACGGGCCGACCGCCAACGAGCCGGCCGACTACGCCTCGACCGCGTTCCTCTACACGCAGCCGACCGCCGCGGTCCGGCAGACCGACACGGTGCTCACCGGCGACGCGGCCAGCCGCACCGCGCACTCCTACACCGACGGCGGGGCCGGCCAGTACACGCTGACCTCCGTCTTCGAGGGCGACAACGACGACGCGTCCAGCACCGGCCAGGTCCGGTCCGGCACGGGCACGGTGTCCTTCCGGATCGCGGTCGACCCCGGCAACAGCGGCGTCCGGCTGCGCCGCACCGGCGACCAGCAGCGCGCCTACCAGCAGGCGGCGGTCGCCGTCGACGGGGTGGGCGCGGGCACCTGGCTGCAGCCGCTCGGCAACGGCATCCAGCGCTGGCTCACCGACGAGTTCACGCTGCCCGCCGCGCTGACCGCCGGCAAGACCACCGTCACGGTCACGCTCACCCCGGCCGGGGGCGCCTGGACGGCGTCGCGGTACACCGCGTCCAGCATGGTCACCCCGTACACCGACACCACCGCGCCCGGCACGGTCACCGGCCTGACCGTGACCGGCGGGCGGACCCACGCGATCGGGCTCAGCTGGGGCGAGGCGCCCGACAACGTCGGCACCACCGCCTACCGGGTCTACGGCTCCACCAGCTCCTCGGTGCCGGTGACCGCGGCGAACCTGCGCGGCACCGTGAGCGGCACCGGCTTCCGGCACGGCCCGCTGCCCGCCGGGCAGACCTGGTACTACCGGGTCGTCGCGGTCGACGCGGCCGGCAACGCGGGCCCGGCGTCCGGCGTCGTGTCCGGCACCGTGCGCGGCCGGGTGGTCAGCGACGTCAACGGCGACGGCCGCGACGACGCGGTCGCCTTCACCCGCGGCGTCGACGCGGACGTGTTCAGCGCCACCTCGACCGGCTCGTCGTTCGGCGCTTCGGTGAAGGGCAACGACTTCTTCGCCATCGACGGCGAGGTGCCCTTCACCGGCGACGTCGACGGCGACGGCCGCACCGACCTGATCACGTTCACCCGCGGCTCGCTCGCCGACGTGTACGTGGCGCTCGGCAACGGCTCCGGCGGCTTCGGCGCGGGCGCCAAGTGGCACGACTTCTTCGCCGTCGACGCGGAGATCCCGCTGGTCGGCGACGTCGACGGGGACGGCCGCACCGACATCGTCACCTTCACCCGGGGCGCCAACGCCGACGTGTACGTGGCGCTGTCCACCGGCACCGGCTTCGGCCCGGGCGTGCGGTGGCACGACCGCTTCGCGATCGGCGCCGAGACCCCGCTCGTCGGCGACTTCAACGGCGACGGCCGCGACGACATCGCCACCTACACCGGCGGCACCGGCGGCAGCTTCTACGTGGCGCTGTCCGACGGCGGCCAGTTCATCGGCGACGGCTGGCTGTGGCGGGCCGGCTTCGGCGGTGACGTGGTGTCGACCGGCGACGTCAACGGCGACGGCCGCGACGACCTCGTCGCCTTCACCCGCGGCAGCACCGCCGACGTGTTCGTCGCGCTGTCCACCGGCGCCGGCTTCGGCACGCCCGCGAAGTGGCACGACAACTTCGCGATCAACGCCGAACGACCCGGCGTCGGCGACTTCAACGGCGACGGCAGGGCGGACATCGTCACCTTCACCGGTGACCCGGCGGCCGACGCGTACGTGTCGTTGTCCGACGGCGGGCGCTTCGTGCAGAACGCCTGGAAGTGGCACGACGCCTTCGGCGGCGGCGCGGCCACCGTCGTGCGGCCGAGCGCGCCGTGAGGACCCTCGCACTGGTGGCGGCCCTGCTGATCCTGGCAGGGCCCGCCCCCGCCTTCGCCGCCGACGCGCCGGTGAAGCTGGAGGCCGAGAGCCTGCTGCCGGCCGTCTCGGCGACCGCGCCGGTCGAGGCGCAGCCGAACTGCTGCGGCGTGACCTGGTCCGGCGGGCGGCAGCTGTGGCTGCGGGCCGCCCGCGCCGGCGACTCGGTCACCGTCACGCTGCCCGCGGTCACCCCCGGCCAGTACGACCTGGGCGGGATCCTGACGAAGGCGGCCGACTACGGCACGCTGCGCTTCGCCGTCGACGGGGTCGCCGTCGGCCAGCTCTTCGACGGCTACGCGCCGGCCGTGCAGCGCACCGGCGCGGTCCCGCTCGGCTCGGTCGCCCTCGCGGCCGGCACGCACCGCCTCACCGTCACCGTCACCGGCCGCAACCCGTCCTCCACCGGCTTCTTCGCCGGCCTCGACACGATCACCCTGCAGCGCGTCGGCGCGCTGCCGGTGGTCACCACGACGACCTACGAGACCGTGGCGGAGACACCGTCGCGCGGGACCCTCACCCGGGTGTACGACCCGAGCGCGGGTGAGTCGTCGGCGTGGTACTTCAACGACCACACGATCGTGCGGCACCAGGGCACCGGCGTGTGGCACGCGTTCGGCATCACGCACGCCGAGCCGGGCGCACCGCTGCAGGAGACGCAGTTCGGGCACGCCACGGCGCCGTCGCCGACCGGCCCGTGGACGAAGCAGCCGCCCGCGCTCGTCGCGTCCCCGGCCGCGGGGGAGCAGTGGATCTGGGCGCCGCACGTCGTGCACGACAACGGCGTGTACTACATGTTCTACGCCGCCGGGAACCCCGACTACACCCGGTACCGGATGCACCTGGCGACCTCGACGGACCTCGTCACCTGGACGCGCAGCCCGGCGAACCCGCTCTTCACCGACGGGTGGGAGGCCCGGGACCCGATGGTGACCAGGGTCGGCGGGCAGTGGGTCATGTACTACACGGCGACGACGGCCCCGGGCGGCGGCAACCACATCGTCGGCTACCGCACCAGCACGGACCTGCGGACGTGGAGCGCCCGGCGGACCGCGTTCACGTCGCCGTACACGGGCCAGGCGGCCGGGCAGACCGAGTCGCCGTTCGTCGTCCAGCGCGGCGAGTGGTGGTACCTGTTCGTCTGCTGCGACGGGGTCGACTACGGCGCCGCGTACCGGCGTACGGCGGTCTACCGCAGCCGCGACCCGCTGCGGTTCGAGGGCGCGGAACGGGTGGCGGTCCTGGACGCGCACGCCGCCGAGGTGGTGGTCGACGGGTCCGCCTGGTACCTCAGCCACGCCGGCTGGGGGATGGGCGGGCTGTGGCTGGCGCCGCTGCAGTGGACCTCGGGCGTCGTCGCGCGGGGTCGGGTGGTCAGCACCGGCTTCCTGCGGGCCGACATCCGCACCTGGCCGTCGGCGCGGATCGCCGCCCTCGCCGTGGACCCGGCCGGTGGCGGGGCCTACCGTCCGGCGCTCGACTCGTCGTACCGCGGCACCGGCCCATATCTCGCGGTCGGCGGTTTCGGGGTGACCGACCCGCCCGGGGCACCGGCCCGGATCGACGTGTCCGCGGACGGGTCCCGGATCAACCTCGCCGGCATCCCGTTCGGCGACGAACCGGTCACCGCGGACTGGCTGATCTCGGTGGTGCCCCGGTGGACCGGCCCGGCGCTGCAGAGCGACGTCGTCTGGTCCGTCGGCGGCGCGACGAGGGCGGCCGTGTGGGAGGTCGCCTTCAACGTCGACGGCGCCCTGCCCATGGTCGGCGACCCGGCCATGGAGTCCCGGCCGACCGGCGACGTCACCGGGATGCCGCCGTGGTCGATGCTCTCGGCCGACGGGCTGTCGGTGGTGTCGTCGCACCGCTGGGCGTCGGCGTGGCGCGGCGACAACATCTGGTACGACGCCGGGCACGCCGCGGCCGCGTGGCAGCCGCTGTGGCGCAACGGCGGGACCGCCTGGGCGCCGGGCCAGTACCCGGGCGGGACGTGGCGCTTCGCGGCCAGCGGGGTCCGCCGGGACGTGGCCTTCGCCGGCACCGTCCAGACACAGATCAACGCGATCCCATGAGATCAATGTTGATCATTACGACAGTGCGACAAGACCTTGACAGGACAATGACGGTCTTCTACGTTCCACGATGAGAAATCGATTTCTCACCGTGGTACGGACCGACGGAGTGATGCCTATGAACAGGCAAGAGCCACTTGTCACGATGACCGGCATCACGAAGCGGTTCGGCGGCGTGGTCGCCTGCTCGGACGTCGACTTCTCGGTCCGGGCGGGCGAGGTCCATGCCCTCCTCGGCGAGAACGGGGCCGGCAAGTCGACCCTGATGAACGTGCTGTCCGGCGTGGTCACCGACTACGCCGGGCAGATCACGGTCGGCGGCGAGCCGGTGCGCTTCGAAGGGCCCGGCGACGCGCAGGCCGCCGGCATCGCGACCATCCACCAGGAGCTCGACCTGGTGCCCGGCCTGTCCGTGGCGGAGAACCTGGTCCTGGGCCGGGAGCCGCGGACCCGGCTGCGGACCCTGGACCGCCGGGCGATGCTGCGCACCGCCCGGGAGCAGCTGCGGCAGCTCGGGGCGGACCTCGACCCGCGCCGGCCCGTCGGCGCGCTGCGCGTCGGCGAGCAGCAGCTGGTCGAGATCGCCAAGGCGCTGTCGCTGGACGCCAGGGTCCTCGTCATGGACGAGCCGACGGCGGCGCTCGCCGACGCGGAGGTGCGGCGGCTCTTCGCCACCATCGAGCAGCTGCGCCGCCGCGGCGTCGGCATCGTCTACATCTCCCACCGCATGGAGGAGATCGAGCAGATCGCCGACCGGGCGACGGTCCTGCGCAACGCCCGGGTCGCCGGGACGGTCGACCCGCGCGCCGCCGGACCCGACGAGATCATCGCGCTGATGGTCGGCAGGTCCGTGGAGACACTCTTCGGAACGGCCGAGGCGAAGACCGGCGAGCCGCTGCTGGAGGTCGCCGATCTCGCGGTACGGCCGAGGACCCGCCGGCCCGGCAGGTGCGAGCCGGCGGGGGTCACCCTCACGGTCCGCGCCGGCGAGATCGTCGGCCTCGCCGGGCTGATGGGCGCCGGCCGCACCGAGCTCCTCGAGACGTTGTTCGGCGCCGGTCCGGCGGGGCGCCGCAGCGGGACGGTCCGCCTCGCCGGGGCGCGGTACGAGCCGCGGCGGCCCCGGCAGGCGCTGCACCACGGCGTCGGGTTCGTCCCCGAGGACCGCCGCGGCTCGGCACTCGTGCTCGGCCACTCGACCGGGCGCAGCATCGTGCTCACCGCGCTGGACCGGCTCAGCACCGCCGGGTTCGTCCGGCGCCGCCGGGAACGCGCGGCGGTGCTGGGCAAGATCGCCGAGCTGGCCATCAAGACCCCGTCGGCGAACGCGCCCGTCGGCGCGCTGTCCGGCGGCAACCAGCAGAAGGTCGTCTTCGCCCGGCAGCTCCTGGCGCGGCCGCGCCTGCTGCTGCTCGACGAGCCGACCCGCGGCGTCGACATCGGCGCCAAGGCCGAGATCTACCGGCTCCTGCACCGGCTCGCCGACGACGGGATGGGCATCCTGCTCGCCTCGTCCGAGCTGCCGGAGCTGCTCGGCGTCTGCGACCGGATCGTGGTCCTGCGCGCCGGGCGCACCGTGGCCGACCTGCCGGCCGCCGGCACCGACGCGGCCGGGATCCTGGCCGCCGCCATGGGCCAGCCTGCCGCCGCCGCGCCGACCGCGGCGCAGCTCGACGCCGCCGCCCCGTCGAAGGGCGCCGCCCTCGACCCCGCAGACCAGCACGTCACCAGGGAGTCAGAGTGAGCATCGACGAGCAGACACCGGCGGCCGGCACCGTCGGTCTCAAGGCATCGGCGGCGCGCTGGCTGCGCCGCCCGCGCAGCCGGCGGGAGCTGATCGACCGGCTCTTCGCGCTGCAGAGCCTCTTCGCCCTCGCCGTCGTGTTCGCGGTGGCGATCGCGCTGTCGCCGACCCGCAACGGCGAGAACCTGTTCCTGTCCACCGGCAACCTCGGCAACATCGTGCGGGCGGTGTCCGAGATCGGCATCATCGCGATCGGCATGACGTTCGTCGTGCTGCTCGGCGGGATCGACCTGTCCGTCGGCGCGATCCTCGGCCTGGCCGCCGTCGGCACGGCCACGCTCATGGTCGACTCCGGCTACGGCATCCTGCCCGCGGTCCTCGCGGTGCTCGCCATCGGCGCGGTCTTCGGCGCCCTGCAGGGCTACGCGACGGCGCGGCTGGGCATCCAGTCGTTCATCGTGACGCTCGCCGGGCTGCAGGTCGCCCGCGGCCTGGCCCGCATCTGGTCCGGCGGCCTGGGCATCCCGATCGCCTACGGCGACGGCCCCAAGGAGGCGCCGCCGGCCTTCGAGTTCCTCAACGGCGCGATCAACGGCGTGGTGCCGGTGCCGGCCGTGCTGTTCATCGCCATCGGTGTGGCCGCGATCGTCGTGCTGCGAACCACCGCGTTCGCGCGGCACGTCTACGCGATCGGCGGCAACGAGAAGGCGGCCCGGCTCTCGGGTGTTCCGGTCACCCGGGTCAAGGTCGCCGCGTTCGCCATCGCCGGGTTCCTCGCGGCGGTGGCCGGCATCATCCACGCGGGCCAGCTCAACCAGGGCAGCCCCAACGACGGCGCCGGGTATGAGCTCGACGCGATCGCCGCGGTCGTGATCGGCGGCACGGCACTGTCCGGCGGCTCCGGCTCCATGGGCGGCACCCTGGCCGGCGCGCTGCTGCTGGGCATCCTCAACAACATCCTCGCGCTCAACAACATCGACGCCAACGTGCAGCTGCTCATCAAGGGCCTGGTCATCGTGGCCGCCGCCGCCCTGCAGAAGCTCCACCGCACCGTCGTCTGACACCCTCACCCCTCACAGGAGCGATCCATGCGTAATCGCACCAGTACGCTCGCCGTGCTCGCCGTCGGCGCCCTGCTCGTCACGAGCGCGTGCAGCGTCGAGAAGCCGTCCGAGCAGGCGACCCCCGGCGCGGCCGCGGCCGCCTGCGGCACCGGCAAGGACTTCCTCATCGGCATGTCGCAGGCGAACAACGCCGAGCCCTACCGCCAGGTCATGAACAACGACGTGACGACCGCGGCCAAGGCCGTGCCCGGCTTCAAGGTGGTCGTCTCCGACGCCGCGCAGGACAACAGCAAGCAGGTCGCCGACGTCGAGAGCTTCCTCACCCAGAAGATCAACCTGCTGATCATCTCGCCGAACGAGGCGAAGCCGCTCACCGCGGTCGTGAAGAAGGCCTACGACGCGGGCATCCCGGTCATCGTGCTGGACCGCAAGGTCGAGGGCGACGCCTACACCGCGTTCATCGGCGGCGACAACGTCGCGATCGGCAAGGCGGCCGGCGAGTACTACGCGAAGACACTGCTGCCCGACGGCGGCAAGGTGATCGAGATCGCCGGGCTGCCCGGCTCGACCCCGGCGAAGGAGCGCGCGGACGGCTTCCGGGCCGGCATCGCGGGCAACCCGAAGATCGAGATCGTGGCGTCGCAGCCCGGCGACTGGCTGCGGGAGAAGGGCCAGTCGGTCGCCGACGCGCTGCTGAAGGCGCACCCGGACGTCGCCGCGGTGTACGCGCACAACGACCCGATGGCCGAGGGCGCCTACCTCGCCGCCAAGGCCGCCGGCCTCGAGACGAAGATCAAGTTCACCGGCATCGACGCGCTGCCGGTGCCCTCCGGCGGCATCAAGGCCGTCGAGCAGGGCCGCCTCGCCGCGACGTTCCAGTACGCCACCGGCGGCCGTGAGGCGGTCGACCTGGCCAAGAAGATCCTGGTCGACTGCGGCAAGGACGTGCCGCGCAGCACCACCCTCGGCACCCAGCAGATCACCAAGGACAACGCCGCGGAGGTGTACACCAAGCTCGGCGGCTCCTGACCCGTCCCGCTCCGCTCCGCCCGGCACCGAAGCGTGCCGGGCGCTGCGGCGTTGCTGCTCACGACACCCGTGGTTTCCTGCCGGATCCATGGGGATGGATGAAAACTTCCTTCACGGGATCCATTGACATCGATGATGGTGAGTCCGGACACTCATCAGCAATCGATTTCTCACCCGTGTCCGAGCCCATCCCCATATCCCGGACCAAGGAGCACCGTGAGACGCACCCCTGTGGCCCTGCTGGCCACGATCTGCGCCGCAGTCGCGGCCACGGCGGTCGCACCACCATCAGCGGCCGCCGCACCGGCAGGACCGGGCGCCGCCCTGGCCGCCTGCCCGTCCATCCCCGCCGGGCACGACCCGGCGGTCACCACGATCGTCTACCGCGTCGCCCGCGCGTACAACGCCAACGACAAGGTGACGCTGTCGGCGTTCGAGGCCGGCTGGGTCGAGTCGCACATGAACAACCTGCCGTGCGGCGACAAGACCTCCCTCGGCGTGTTCCAGCAGCGCTGGGACTACAGCTGGGGCACCAAGGAACAGATCATGGACCCGGTCTACGCCTCGACGCAGTACGTGACCCGGGCCATCACCTGCGACCGCAACAACCCCGGCTACAGTGCCGGTCAGGTCGCGCAGTGCGTGCAGCGCTCCGGCTTCCCCGACCGCTACGACCAGGTCGCCGCGAAGGCGCGCACGCTGCTCAACGAGGCGGCCCGTACCGCCGCCATCGCCGCCGGCTCATCCACCGACGTCACGGGTGACGGCAAAGACGACATCATCACGTTCACCCAGAACGCCCTCGCCGACGTCTACGTCGCGCCGTCCACCGGCGCCGCGTTCGCGGGCACGTCGGTGAAGTGGAACGACTTCTTCTCCATCGGCGGCGAGACCGCGTCCACCGGCGACTTCAACGGCGACGGCAAGGACGACGTCGTCACGTTCGCGCACAGCAACACCGGCGACGTGTACGTGGCGCTGTCCACCGGCACCGCGTTCGCGGGCGCGCAGAAGTGGCACGACTGGTTCGCGCCGGGCGCGGAGATCGGCGCCGTCGGCGACGTCAACGGTGACGGCAGGGACGACATCATCACGTTCACCCACAACCCGGCCGGTGACGTCTACGTGGCGCTGTCCACCGGCACGAGCTTCGGCGCCGGCGTGAAATGGCACGAGTTCTTCGCGCCGTTCGGGGAGTACCCGGCCGTCGGCGACGTCAACGGTGACGGCAGGGCCGACATCATCACGTTCACGCAGGGCCCGGCGTCCGCCGCGGACGTGATCGTCGCCCTGTCGAACGGCTCCTCGTTCGGGGCCGCACAGAAGTGGCACGACCTCTTCGCCGTCGGCGCCGAGCTGCCCCGGGTCGGTGACGTCAACGGCGACGGCCGGGCCGACATCGTCACGTTCACCTGCAACGCCGACGCCGACGTCTATGCCGCCGTCTCCACCGGTACCGGCTTCGCCGGCACGACGGTGAAGTGGAACGACTTCTTCTGCCTCGGCGGGGAGTTCCCGTACCTGGCCGACGTCAACGGAGACGAGCTGGACGACGCGGTCGTCTTCACCAAGGGCGCCACCAACGACGTGTACGTCGGGCTGTCCAACGGCACCTCGTTCGCCGGTGGCGTGAAATGGCACGACTTCTTCGGCCTCAACGGTGAGGCGACGCTGTGAGACCTCTCCGGGAGACCCCCATGCGCACTGTCTGGCGCCGTGGCGCCGTCGTCCTGCTCACCGGCGTGCTCGCGGTCGGCGCCGCGCATCCCGCCTCCGCCGCACCGGCCGCACCCACCGGCCTCGCGGCCGTCTTCGACAGCGCCGCCGCCGCGTCCGGCGTGCCGCGGGACCTGCTCGTCGCCGTCGGCTACGGCGAGACCCGCCTCGACGCGCACGGCGGCAAACCCAGCCAGGCCAACGGTTACGGCGTGATGCACCTGGCCAGCAACCCCTCCAACCACAGCCTGGAGCGCGCGGCGGCGCTCACCGGCACGGCCGTGGCGAAGCTGAAGGCGGACACGCCGGCGAACGTCCGCGGCGGCGCGGCCGTCCTGCGCGACCTCGCCGACGCCGAAGGGCTCAAGGCCGCCGACCGTGGCCGGATCGCCGCCTGGTATCCGGTCGTCGCGCGGTACAGCGCGTCCGTCGACGACGCCACCGCCCGCCTTTACGCCGACCACGTCTACGAGCTGCTGAGCGGCGGCGTGCCGGGCACGATCGCGGCCCGCGGGGTCGCACCGGAGCTGGGCCGGTTCGCCGCCGTCGCGCCGGCCGGGACACCCAAGGCGTCCCTGGCCGCGCTGCCCGAATACGGCCCGGCCCGCTGGGTCCCGGCGAACGGCGCCAACTACGGCGTGGGCCGCTCCAGCCGGATCACCACGGTCATCATCCACGTGACCCAGGGCTCCTACGCCGGCACCGTCAACTGGTTCCAGAACCCGGCGGCGGGTGTCAGCGCGCACTACGTCGTCAAGTCCAGCAACGGCGAGATCACCCAGATGGTCCGGGAGGGCGACACCGCGTACCACGCCCGCTCCGGCAACGCGTACGGCGTCGGCATCGAGCACGAGGGATACGTCGACAACCCCGCCTGGTTCACCGACGCGATGTACCGCTCGTCGGCGGCGCTCACCCGGTACCTGTGCGACAAGTACGGCATCCCGAAGAACCGCACCGGGATCAAGGGCCACTACGAGATCCCGGGCAACAACCACACCGACCCGGGCCCCAACTGGAACTGGAACTACTACATCTCCCTGGTCAACCAGGGCGGCGGCGGCACCGGCGGCAAGTACTACGGCGGGTCGCCGACCGACTTCAACGGCGACGGCAAGGACGACGTCGTCACCTTCACCCAGGGCACCCTCAACGACGTGTACGTGGCGGCGTCGACCGGCGGCGCGTTCGCCGGTACCTCGGTGAAGTGGAACGACTTCTTCGGCCTCACCGGTGAGACCCCGCTGACCGGCGACTTCAACGGTGACGGCAAGGACGACATCGTCGTGTTCACCGGTGGCACCCTCGGCGACGTGTACGTCGGGCTGTCCAACGGCACGTCGTTCGGGGCGGGCGTGAAGTGGCACGACTGGTTCGCCCCGGGCACGGAGGTCCCGGCCGTGGGTGATGTGAACGGTGACGGCAAGGACGACATCATCACCTTCACCCACGACGCCGCCGCCGACGTCTACGTCGCCCTGTCCACCGGGACGGGCTTCGGCCCCGGCGTGAAGTGGCACGAGTTCTTCTCGATCCCCGGCGAGTACCCGGCGGTCGGCGACGTCGACGGCGACGGCAAGGCCGACATCATCACCTTCACCCAGGGCCCGGCGACGGCCGCGGACGTGATCGTGTCGTTGTCGAACGGCACGTCGTTCGGGGCCGCGCAGAAGTGGCACGACCTGTTCGCCGTGGGCAGCGAGCAGCCGCGGGTCGGCGACGTCAACGGCGACGGCAAGGCCGACATCGTCACCTTCACCTGCAACGCCGACGCCGACGTCTACGCCGCCGTCTCCACCGGCACCGGCTTCGCCGGCACCACCGTCAAATGGAACGACTTCTTCTGCCTCACCGGCGAGTTCCCCTACCTGGGTGACGTCAACGGCGACGGCAAGGACGACATCATCGTCTTCACCAAGGGCACCACCAACGACGTGTACGTCGGCCTCTCCACCGGCACCGCCTTCCTCGGCGGCGCCAAATGGCACGACTTCTTCGGCCTCAACGGCGAGACCACGTTGTGACGACCGGTGAGGGGCCGCCGCCGGCGGCCCCTCACCCGCCAGGCCGGGTCTACAGTTGTCCCGTGCCGGCCGAGCTCCTCGTCTGCGACCTGGAGCACAGGCCGCCGCTGGCGTACGTCACCGTGCGGGGCCGCCTGGACCGGCACACCGCGCCGGACCGTGCTCAAGGCGCTCGCCGCGGAGCCCGTCGCGGTGCTCGTCGACCTCGGCGGCGTCACCGCAGCAGACCCGGTCGCGCTGACGGTCTTCCTGGCGCTGTCCCGGGCCGCGGCCGCCTGGCCGGGCGCCCAGATCATCAACCACTCGGCCGCGCCGCCGCTCGCCCGGGAGCTGGGCGGCCTCGCGATCGTGCGGCACACGCCGCTGACCGCCGGGCTCGCGGAGGCGGAGGCCCTCGCCGCCCGCCGCACCGGTCCCGTGCAGGTGACCTGGGAGGTCTCCGGCGGGGCCGGGCGGGCTCGCCGAGGCCCGTGCGGTCGTGCGGGCGTTCTGCGCGCGGCACGGCCGGGAGGCGGTGAGCGCCGACGCCGAGCTGGTCGTCACCGAGCTGGCGGTCAACGCGTTCCTGCACGGTGCCGCGCCGGTCACCGCGTGGGTGTCGGCCCGCGACCGGTACCTGCACCTGGCGGTCCGGGACAGGTCCCCGGCCGTGCCCCGCCTGACCGGGCCCGCCGGCCCGATGGACGAGGGCGGCCGCGGCCTGCTGATCGTCTAGGCGCTGACGGTGGCGTGGGGCGCCACCGCCGTCCCGGACGGCAAGATCGTCTGGGCGACGCTGCTTTAGCCCGGTCAGCCGCTCTCGGGCTGGGTGTCGGGCTGGGCCAGCTCCTCGCCGTACGGGGACACCGGGTCCATGACGAGGATCGCGCCGGCGGGGGCGTCCTGGCCGTCGACGAGCAGGTTCGCGGCGATGCGCAGCGACGTCGGGCGCCCGCGCCGGTTGATCGCGTCGAGCGTGACGTGGTCCTGGGACGGGCCGGGGCCGAGGACCGAGCGGATCAGCGGCCGGAGCTTCTCGGTGGGCAGGCCGATGTCGAGGTTGAGGAAGTGCTGGCCGATCGCCTCCTCCGACCGGATGCCCCACAGGTCGTCCATCCGCCGGTTCCACACCATCACCCGCAGCTCCGGATCCAGCACGACCACCCCGGAGCGCAGGCTGCTGAGGATCGCCTGGAGGAAGATGTTCGACTCGTGCACCTCGCCGGTGCGGTCCTGCAGCTCCTCGTTGATCGCCTGGAGCTCGTCGTTGGTCGACTGGAGCTCCTCGTTCATCGTCTCCAGCTCCTCGTTGGTCGACTGGAGCTCCTCGTTGGTGGTCTCCAGCTCCTCGACCGTGGACTGCAGCTCCTCGTTGGTGGTCTCCAGCTCCTCGTTGGTCGACTGGAGCTCCTCGTAGGCCGCCTCCAGCTGCTGGTTGGTGTGCTCCAGCTCCTCCTGCAGCCGCCGGGCGGTGGTGACGTCCTGGAAGACGACGGCCGCGCCGAGCAGCTCGCCCGACGTCTCGGTGAGCGGGTGGATCTGCACGTCGAGGTGCACCTTCTCGCCCTGCATGCTGGTGTACTGCACGTCGGCGACCCGGACCACCCGCCGCTCGCCCTTCGCCTTCTCGATGTGCCCGCGCAGCTCGACCGGCCGGTAGGACAGGTCCAGGTCACGGAACGGCCGCCCGCAGTCCGTCGTCGACAGCCCGAACAGCATCTCGGCCTGATGGTTGACGAACGCGACCAGCCCGGATTCGGTGATCACGAGCTGCGCGACGGGGCCGGCGGCGAACGCCTCGTGCCGCAGCCGGTCCAGGCCGGTGAGCCGGGCGATGTCGAGCGCGGGGGCCGGCGCGGCGAGGACCGGGTCGCCGAGAAACGCCGGCCGGGCCGCCCGGCGGAACACCCGCCGCTTCAGGTCGACCGGCGCGAACAGGCTGCCGTGGCTGAGCAGCATCTCGGCCTTGCCCAGGAACAGCAGCCCGGCCGGGGCCAGCGCGAAGTGGAACCTGGTGAGGATCCGCGCCTGCGTCTCGGCGTTGAAGTACATCAGGGTGTTGCGGCACACGAGCATGTCGATGCGGGAGATCGGGGCGTCCTGGACCAGGTCGTTCCGGCCGAAGATCACCGACCGGCGCAGGTCCTTGCGGAAGCTGTACCGGTTGCCGGTGACGTCGAAGTAGCGCTCCAGCATCCCTTCCGGCAGCGCCTGCACTTCGCGTTCGGTGTACACGGCCTGCCGCGCCTGGGTGAGGCCCTCCTCGTCGACGTCGGTCGCGTAGATCTTGACCCGGCGCCGGAACTCGTCGGGGCCGAGCACCTCGCAGAGCACCATGGCGAGGGTGTAGGCCTCCTCGCCGGACGCGCAGCCGGCGCTCCAGATCCGCAGCGGCGCCTCCGGCTTCGACTCCGCCAGCATCTGCGGGATCAGCTCGGTGCGCAGGTAGTCCCACGGCTCGGCGTCGCGGAAGAAGCTCGTGACGTTGATCAGGATGGTGTTGAACAGCGTGGTGAACTCGTCCGGGTGGACCTGGAGCTGGTCGAGGTATTCGCTGTAGTTCTGCATGCCGAGCTGGGCGATCCGCCGGTCGACCCGGCGCATCAGGCTGGAGCGTTTGTAGCCGGTGAAGTCGAAGCCGCGCGCTTCCTTCAGGTAGGTCAGCAGCGCCTCGAACGCGTAGTTCGGCTCGGTCATCGTCGCCCTCCCGGTCCGGCACCTGTGATGGTCCCAGGCCCTCCCGAACGGTACCGCCACGGACCGCCGTCGCGGCGGACGCACCGCACGTGCGTCACTGTGTGGACGACAGCGGCGCCGAGGGCGGTGGACCGGCCGCGCGGTCGTCCGCTTCCGGTGCGGTGCCGGGCGGACGGGTCACGGCCGCGACGAAGGCGACGAGGGCCGGGCCGAGTGCCGCCACCGGCAGGACCAGGCAGCCGGGGACCCGCTGCGCGGCGCTGCGCGGCATGCGGGGGAACAGCGCCTCCGCCGGGTCCTGCACGAACGCCCTGCCGCCCCGGGCGGTGATCGCCGCCAGCCCGGCGGCGCCGTCGTCGCCGGTGCCGGACAGCACCACCCCGGCGGCCCGCGGACCCCACTGCCGGGCCGCCGAGCGGAAGAGCGGGTCGATCGCCGGGCGGAGCCCGTGCTCCAGGGGCCCCGGCGACAGGCGGACCAGGCCGTCCTGGAGCAGCAGGTGCCGGTCGATGGGCGCCACGTGGATGTGACCGGCGCGCAGCGGGGTGCCGTGGTGCGAGTGGCCCGCGGTGAGCGCACCCGATCTGGACAGGATCTGCGGCAGGACGCTGACGCCCGTCCGCGGGATGTGCAGGGTCACGCAGACGGCCGCCGGAAAGTCCGCGGGGAACGCCGCGACCAGGGTCCGCAGCGCCTCGACGCCACCGGCGGACGCGCCGATCACGACCACTGCCCTCGGTGTGGTCACCTCACCCTGTGCGGGCGTGCCCATGCCTCACGACTGTACGCCGACACCCCAGCCACCGCCTTATCCGAGCGCGCTCAGGTGCCGCCCTTGCCGTGGTCGCCGGGGGCGTGACCGTCGGCGGTCGCCTGGCCGGTGACCGGCTGTCCGGTGGTCGCCTGGCGGGCGCGGCCGGGGCGGCGCCGGATCAGCGGTTCGCGGAGGCGCAGCGTGGCCCAGACGACCTTGCCTGGGCCGGCGAACCTGCTGCCCCAGCCGGCGGCGAGGGCCTCGACGAGCAGCAACCCGCGGCCGCCGATGCTCATCTCCGCAGCGGGCTCCTGGCTGGGAAACCGCCGCACCGGCGGGTCGGGGTTGCCGTCGCGCACGGACAGCTGCAGGAAGTACCGCCCCATGACCAGGGCGAGCGCAATGGGTGCGCCGCCGTGGCTGACGGCGTTGCCGACCAGCTCGCTGGCCACGAGCTCGGCGTCGTCGACGACGTGCGGCAGCTCCCAACCGGCGCAGGCGTCGCGCACCGCCCGGCGGGCGTCGGTGACCGCCTCCGTGCCCGGCGGCAGCGACAGGTCGAAGCGGCGTGGGGCGGGCAGCGACGCGGCGGCGAGCGCCGCCGCCGGCGAGTCCGGGTAGACGGGCAGCAGCCGGCTGATCGAGACGCGGTGCAGCGCCGTGCGCAGCCCCGCGTCCGGCGCGGCCAGCAGCACCGCGCACCCCGGCCAGGTCACGGCCGTGCGGGCGAAGGCGGCGAAGACCGTCAGCAGCACGTCGTCCTCGACGGTGAGTCCGTCGAGGTCCACGACGATCGCCGCCGGCTGGTCGGCGAGGGTCTTGTGCAGCGCGGTGCGCACCTGGGCCACCCCGGCGAGGTCCAGCTGGCCGGTCAGGCGCAGCACCACCGCGGCGGTCGCGGGCCGTGCTGTCCAGGTCAGCACGGTCCGGCCGGGCAACGCGTCGTGGTGGCACCCGCGCGACGACCGTGGCTCATTCCGTCAGCCTACGGCGAAGGAGGCGCAGCGTCTGGTGCAGCAGCCGGGAGACGTGCATCTGCGACAGTCCGACCTCGCGGGCGATCTCCGCCTGGGTCAGGTTGCCGTAGAAGCGCAGGCCGATGATCAGCCGTGCGCGTTCCGGCACCCCGGCCATGATCACCTCAATCGATCGGCGGTACTCCACCAGGCCGAACGCCGGGTCGTCGCCGCCGATGACGTCCATGAGCGTCGCGTTGTCATGATCGGATCCGGGCCCCGGGGCGTTCAGGGACAGCGGCCGGTGCGCGGACGAGGCGCCGAGCATCTCGACGATCTCGTCCTCGTCGACGTCGAGGTGCCCCGCGACGTCGGCGGTCGTCGGCGACCGGCCCAGCCGCTGGGTGAGCTGCTCCTGGGCGTGCCCGGCGGCGAGCCGCAGCTCCTGGAGCCGGCGGGGCATCCGGATGCCGGTGCTCTGGTCGCGGAAATACCGCCGCAGGTCGCCGAGGATGGTCGGCGTCGCGTACGCGCCGAACTCGACGCCGCGGGTGGCGTCGAAGCCGTCGACGGCCTTGACCAGCGCCAACGCTGCGACCTGGGTGAGTTCCTCCTGGATCTCCCCGCGGGCGACGTAGCGGCGGGCCAGGCGGTGCGCGCCGGGCAGGCACAGTTCGATGATCGTCTCCCGGACCCGGACCCGGTCCCGGTCCGGGGGGCCCTCGCGCATCGTGTGCAGCCGGTCGAGCAGGCCGTCGACCTGGGCGGGCCACTGGTCGTGACCGACGCGCACGCCGTCGAGGTCGACGAGCTGCCGGTCGCGCTGCGACTCCGGCCAGCCGACCTGCTCGTAGGCGTGGAACTGCTTCGCGACGCCGGTGATCTCCAGCGCGGACAGGACGGTGCCGGTCGCGCCGGCGAGGCGCAGGTCGCCGCCGGCCTGCCCGGCCCGGTCGCGCAGCCACAACAGGACCCTGATCGACGCCGCGTCGAGGATCCGCAGCCCGGACACCTCGACGGTGATCCGGCACCGCCCGGCGTCGAGCAGCCCGAACAGCACTTCCCGCAGGTAGGGCACGGTGGCATGGTCGACCGCGCCGGTGACCTCGATGAGGTCCTCGTCCCGCCGGGAGGACAAGGTGATCGTCAGGTCCATCTGACTACTCCCTGTGGCGGCCCTGATGGCGGTCCCCGCCGCGCCGCTCTCACCCCCAGTTTCCTCCCGTTCCCGCCGGTCGTGGTGCGCCGTCGCGGCCGTTCGTGACGAGGTTGATGCCAAATCGCTGGCCGTCAGTCCCCTGCGGTGCCCTCGGGCGGTCGGGTCCGGTCGGCGAGAGTCCTGGCCCGCCGGGCGTGGGTGAGCCGCGGGGCCGCCTGCTCCAGCAGCGCCTGGAGCCGGGTCTGGGCGGCGATGGCGTGCTGCTGCCGCCGCACCAGCATCGCCTGCGCCTGCCGCGACTGCAGTGCCGCCAACCGGCTCGTCTCACGGGCCTGCGCGGTCTCCCGCCGCGCGGCCGCCGTTATCAGCCGCCGGGCGACCGTCTGTGCGTCGCCCCCTGGATCGGTCCCTGGATCGGCGACCGGTCCGGTGGCTTGGCCGTCGTCCCCCGGATCGCCCCCGGATGCGCCGGATCGCAGCCCGCCGGCTCGGGCGGCGGCCAGGGTGGCGTCGCCTGCGTCGGCGTGTGCGTCGATTGGGAGGTCGGGTCGATCGAGAGGTCGATCCGCGGACATGAGGCGCATCCTCGCAGCTCGCGGGCGCTGGCATCGGCCCGTGCACGGGAGTGGGCGCCGGCGCGCCCGTGGCTCATGTCCGAACCGGAATCCATCGTACCGCCGGGAGGTCGCCAGGGATCGCGACGTCATCCCCGTCGATCACCGCGTTAATCGTAAGGATTGTTGACAGTTTACGTATCGACTCGTACCTTACCGATGGTCACGCCGACGAGAGGGGGACTCGTGTCGGGAGCTTTGTCTTTTGGGCAGGAACGGCTCTGGTTCCTGGACCAGCTCGACCCCGGTGACGCCTCCTGGAACATCCCACTGGTCCTGCGGCTCACCGGCGACCTCGACGCGGGCAGGTTGCGCGCCGCCCTCGCCGGCCTGGCGGAGCGGCACGAGACGCTGCGCACCAGGTTCCCGGCCGTCGACGGCCGCCCGCACGCGACCGCCGGGCCGGCCCCGGTCCTGGACGAGGTGACCAGCACCGAGGAGGGCCTCGGCGCGCTGCTCGCCGAGCGCAGCAACGCCCCGTTCGACCTCGCCGAGGGCCCGCTGCTGCGCGCCACCCTGGTCACGGTCGGTGACGAACACGTCCTGAGCCTCGTCGTGCACCACATCGTCGCCGACGGCTGGTCGCTCAACGTGCTGCGCGACGAGCTGGCCCGCCGCTACGCCGGCACCTTCGACGAGCCGCCGCTGCCGACCACCTACGCCGCCTACGCGCAGGCCCAGCGCGACGCCGGCGCCGAGCAGGACACCACGTTCTGGCGGGAGCAGCTCACCGGTGCCGCCCCCCTGGAGCTGCAGCCGGACCTGCGCCGTCCCGCCTCGAAGACCTCCGACGGCGCCTTCCACACCCGCCGGATCGCCCTCGCCGCGGCCGTCGACGGGTTCGCCCGCGGGCAGCGGGTCAGCCAGTTCATGGTCCTGCTCGCCGCGTACCAGCTGCTGCTGCAACGGCACACGGGCCAGGACGACATCAGCGTCGGCGTGCCCGTCGCCGGCCGCAACGACCCAGACCTGGAGCCGCTCGTCGGCTACTTCTCCAACACCCTCGTGCTGCGCGCCGACCTGAGCGGCGGCACGTTCCGGGAGCTGCTGAAGGCCACCCGCCGCACCGCGCTCGGCGCCTTCTCCCACCAGGACCTGCCGTTCGAGCGGCTCCTCGACGAGCTGCACGTCGAGCGGGACCTGTCGCGCAACCCGCTCTTCCAGACCCTGCTCACCGTGCACAGCCAGGACGGCGACCGGCACGGCGTGCCGCACGCGTTCGGCCCGCTGACCGCGGTCGAGGTCGACGGCGGTCACAGCCAGACCAAGGTCGACGTCATGCTCGACGTCTGGCGCTCCGGCGACGACCTCGTCTGCGTCTTCGGCTTCCGCCGTGACCTGTTCCGCCCCGAGACGATCGAGGCCCTCGCCGAGCGCTTCGAGGTGCTGCTGCGGGCCGCGCTCGCCGCACCCGACACACCGCTGCGCGACCTGCCGGTCCTCACCGGCGCGGACCTCGCCCGGCTCGCCGCGTGGAACACGGCCACCGCCCCCGGCCTCGACGGTGGGCCTGCCGGGAGCGTCTTCGACGAGCTCGCGGCGCGGGTGGCGGCGCACCCCGACCGGCCCGCCCTCGACGACCTGACCTACGGCGAGCTCTGGGAGCGGTCCGGCCGGCTCGCCGGTGCCCTGCTGGCGGACGCCCCGCGGATCGTCGGCGTGTGCCTGCCCCGCGGCCCGGAGGCGGTCGTCGCCATGCTCGCCGCGTGGCGGGCCGGCGCCGCCTACCTGCCGCTCGACCCGGCGTACCCGGCGGCCCGGCTCGCGTTCATGGTCGCCGACAGCGGCGCCGGCGTCGTCGTCACCGGCGGCGGGCACACGTTCGGCGAGGTCCGGACCGTGCCGGTGACCGCGGCCGGCGACGCGACCCCGGTGACCCCGGCCGCCGAGGACACCGCCTACGTCATCTACACGTCCGGCTCCACCGGCACGCCGAAGGGTGTACTGGTACCGCACCGCGCCCTGGCCGCCCGCGCGGCGTGGATGCGCGACGGCTACGGGATCACCGCCGCCGACACCGTCGCCCAGTTCGCGGCGCTGAGCTTCGACACGCACGCCGAGGAGCTGTGGCCGGCGCTGAGCGCGGGCGGCACGGTCGTCTTCGCCGACGCCGACCTGCCGGAGTTCCTCGCCACCCCGGCCGGCGCCGCCGTCACCGTCCTGGACCTGCCGACGCCCTACTGGCACCGCCTCGTCGACGATCTCGGCGGGGTCCGCTGGCCCGCCGGGCTGCGCCTGGTGATCCTCGGCGCCGACCAGGTCGAGGCGGCCGCGGTCGGGCAGTGGACGGCGGTCTTCGGCGACCGGGTCCGCCTGGTCAACTCCTACGGCCCGACCGAGACCACCATCATCGCCACCGTCGCCGACCTCACCGGCGACGGCTCCGGCGAGCGGCCGCCGATCGGGCGTCCACTGTGGAACACCACGGTCGCCGTCACCGACCGGCACGGCCGGCCGGTGCCGCCCGGCGTCGCGGGGGAGCTGCGCATCGGCGGCGCCGGCGTCGCCCACGGCTACCTGGGCCGTCCCGGCCGCACGGCGGAGGCGTTCGAACCCGACCCGGACGGTCCGGCCGGCGCGCGGCGGTACCGCAGCGGCGACCTCGTCCGATGGCGCCCCGACGGGCAGCTGGAGTTCCTCGGCCGCCTCGACGAGCAGGTGAAGGTCCGCGGCTACCGGATCGAGCCCGGCGAGGTCACCGCCGCCCTGCTCGCGCTGCCCGGGGTGGGCCAGGCCGCCGTCGTCGCCCGCGCCGACGCGCTCATCGGCTACGTGGTGCCGCAGACCCTCGACCCGGCGGTGCTCAGGCAGGCCCTCGCCGAGTCGCTGCCGGCGCACCTCGTGCCGACGGCGGTCGTGGCGATCGAGGCGCTGCCGCTCACCGTCAACGGCAAACTCGACAGGGCCGCCCTGCCCGACCCCGAGGTCCGCTCGGCGGCCGGCTACGTCGCGCCCCGCACCGACGCCGAGGACCTCGTCGCCGGCGTCTGGGCCGAGGTCCTCGGCGTGGAGAAGGTCGGCGCGCTCGACGACTTCTTCGACCTCGGCGGCCACTCGCTGCTCGCCACCCGCATGGTGGCCCGGGTCAGGGCCGCCGTCGACCTGACGGTGCCGATCCGCACCCTGTTCACCCACCGCACGGTCGCCGGCTTCGCCGCGGCCGTGGAGGCACTGCTCATCGCCGAGATCGAGGCGATGGACGAGGAAACGGCACATCACATGCTCACGGGGGACCAGTGACCGTCGACGACCTGTCCGCCACCAAGCGGGCGCTGCTCACCGCACGCCTGCGCAACAGACCCAAGACCGCCGCCACGACCGTCCCGGTCCGCCCCGAAGGCACCGTCCCGCCGCTGTCGTTCGCTCAGGAACGACTCTGGTTCATGGAGCAGTTCGCGCCCGGGACCGCCGCCTACCACATCCCGGTCGCCCGCCGGCTGCGCGGCGCGCTCGACGAGGCCGCCCTCGCCCGCTCGCTCGACGACGTCGTCGCCCGGCACGAGTCGCTGCGCACCCGCTACCCGGTCACCGACGACGGCAAGCCCGTCCTCGACCTCGCCCCGCCCGGCCCGGTGTCGCTGACCGTCGTCGACGCCGCCGACGAGGCCGCCGCGGAGCGGATCGTCGACGAGGCCGTCGGCCGGCTCTTCGACCTCGTGCACGGCCCGCTGCTGCACGCCCTGCTGGTGCGGATCGCCGAATCGCCCGACGACCACGTGCTGCTGCTGGTCACCCACCACAGCATCAGCGACGGCTGGTCCAGCGAGGTGCTCGTCGGCGAGGTCCTCGCCGGCTACGACGCGCACGCCGCCGGGGTCCCGTCCCCGGTCCAGCCGCTGCCCGTGCAGTACGGCGACTTCGCGGCGTGGCAGCGGCAACGGCTCACCGGCGACGCGCTCGCCCGCGAGGTGGACTACTGGCGCGCAGAGCTCGCCGGCGTCGAACCCCTCGCCCTGCCCACCGACCGGCCCCGCCCGAAGCAGCAGACGTTCGACGGCGCCGGCTACGGCTTCGACATCGACCGCGACCTCCTCGACGGGCTCACCGCCCTGGGCAAGGCGCACGGCGCCACCGTGTACATGGTGCTCATGGCCGCGTTCCAGGTCGTGCTGTCCCGGCACAGCGGGCAGCGGGACTTCGCCGTCGGCTCACCGATCGCCGGGCGCCCCGAGCCGGAGCTCGAACGGCTCATCGGCATGTTCGTCAACGTCCTGGCGATGCGGGCCCGGCTCGACGGCGACCCGACGTTCGCGGAGCTCGTCGAGCGGACCCGTGAGACGTGCCTGTCCGCCTACGCGCACCAGGAGCTGCCGTTCGCGCAGCTGGTCTCCGAGCTCAACGTGCCCCGCGACGTCAGCCGCTCGCCGGTGTTCCAGGCCGTCCTCGCCGTGCAGAACTACGCGGCCGCCGGGGAGCCCACCGGCCCGCTGACGGTGACGCCGTTCGGCCTGCGGGCCACCGGGACCCGCTTCGACCTCGAACTGTTCGTCATGGAGGACCCGGCCGGGCTGCGCGGCGCCTTCAACTACAACGTCGACCTGTTCGACGAGGCGACGATCGCCCGCCTCGGCCGGCACCTCGACAAGCTCCTGCGCGCGGTCGTCGCCCGCCCGGACGTACCGGTGTCCACGGTGGACCTCCTCGAGCCGGCCGAACGCGACCAGGTGCTGCGCGGCTGGAACGACACCGCCGCCGACTTCCCCGCCGACGCCACCCTGCCCGGGCTGATCGCCGCGCAGGCCGCCCGGACCCCCGACGCCGTCGCCGTGCAGTTCCAGGACAAGCGGCTCACCTACCGCGAGCTGGAGGCCGCCGCCGACCGCGTCGCCCGGCGGCTGCGCGTCGAGGGCGCCGGCCCCGGCGGGCTCGTCGCGGTCAGCGCGGAACGCTCCACCGACCTCGTCGTCGGGCTCCTCGGGGTGCTCAAGTCCGGCGCGGCCTACGTGCCGCTCGACCCCGACTACCCCGCGGACCGGCTCGCGTTCATGCTCGCCGACGCCGACGCGCCGGTCCTGCTGACCCAGTCGCGGCTGCCCGTGCCCGACACGACCGCGACGGTCGTCTTCCTCGACGACCCGTCGGCGTTCGCCCGGAAGCTGCCGCCGGTGCCCGACGCGCCGGAGGCCGGCGACGTCGCCTACATGATCTACACGTCCGGCTCGACCGGGAAGCCGAAGGGCGTGCCGAACACGCACCGCGGCATCGTCAACCGCCTCGACTGGATGCAGCGCACCTACCGCCTCGACGGCACCGACGTCGTGCTCCAGAAGACCCCGGCGAGCTTCGACGTGTCGGTGTGGGAGTTCTTCTGGCCGCTCATCACCGGCGCCCGGCTCGTCCTCGCCAAGCCGGGCGGGCACAAGGACGCCGCCTACCTGCGCGACCTGATCGTCCGTGAGGGCGTCACCACCACGCACTTCGTGCCGTCGATGCTCGCCATGTTCCTCGCCGAGGACGGCGTCGCCGCCTGCACGAGCCTGCGCCGGGTCGTGTGCAGCGGCGAGGAGCTGCCCGTCGACGCCGTCCGCGCGTTCGCCGCCGCGCTGCCCGCAACGCCGCTGTGGAACCTCTACGGGCCGACCGAGGCCGCCGTCGACGTGTCCGCCTTCGAGTGCGCGGGCGACCTGGACACCGTGCCGATCGGCGCGCCCATCCAGAACATCCGCCTGTACGTCCTGGACCCCGCCGGCCAGCCGGTGCCGCCCGGCGTCCCCGGCGAGCTGCACATCGGCGGTGTCGGCCTGGCCCTCGGATACCACGACCGGCCCGGGCTCACCGCCACCCGCTTCGTCCCGGACCCGTTCGGGCCGCCCGGATCCCGGCTGTACCGCACCGGCGACCTCACCCGCTGGCGCACCGACGGCACGATCGAGTTCCTCGGCCGCATCGACCACCAGGTGAAGCTGCGCGGGCTGCGGATCGAGCTCGGCGAGATCGAGGCCGCGCTGCGCGCCCAGCCCGGCGTCACCGAGGCCGCCGTCACCGTCCGCGAGGACCGCCCCGGCGACAAGCGGCTCGTCGGCTACCTCGTCGGACCGTCCGAAGTGGACGCGACGGCGCTCAAGCCGGCGCTGAAGAAGGCGCTGCCCGACTACATGGTGCCCAGCGCGTTCGTCGGCCTCGACCGGCTGCCGCTCGGCCCCAGCGGCAAGCTCGACCGCCGGGCCCTGCCCGCGCCCGCCGCCGCGGCCAGCGGCTTCGAGTCCGCCCCGCCGACCACCCCGGTGGAGCTGGTCTTCGCCGGGATCTGGGCCGACGTCCTCGGGCTGCCATCCGTCGGCATCGACGACGACTTCTTCGACCTCGGCGGGCACTCGCTGCTCGCCACCCAGGTCGTCGCCCGCGCCCGCAAGCAGCTGGACGGGATCGGCCAGCCGGTCAGCGTCATGGACGTGTTCACCCTCAAGACGATCCGCGAGCTCGCCGCGTTCGCGGCCATGTCGGAGGAGGACCGCGGGCCGCGCCGGCTGCTGCACCGCCTCACCAAGGCACCCGCGACGAAGGCGCCCGACCTGTCGCTGGTCTGCGTCCCGTACGGCGGTGGCAGCGCGGTCGTCTACCAACCCCTCGCCGACGCGCTCCCGGCCGGCCACGCGCTGTGGTCGGTGGCGATCCCCGGCCACGACGTCGGCCTCACCGAGGAGCGGCTGCCGTTCGAGGAGCTCGCCGACCGGGTCGCCGCCGAGATCCAGGAACTGGTCAGCGGTCCCGTCGCCCTCTACGGGCACTGCGGCGTCGGCAGCGCCCTCATCGTCGCCGTCGCCCGCCGCCTCGAGACCGCCGGCCGGGACCTCGAAGCCGTCTACATCGGCGCCCAGTTCCCGTTCGCCCGCCCGCGCAGCAGGGTGCTGAGCGCCCTGAGCCGCTTCGCTGCCCTCGAACCGCTGCTCGGCAACCGCGTCTACGAGAACTGGCTCACGTCGATGGGCGCCGACGTCGCCGACCTCGACGAGACCCAGAAGCAGTTCATCATCGGCAACATGCGCCGCGACTCCGTCGCCGCCGAGGAGTACTTCACCGGCACGCTCGACACCGGGGTCGACCGGCTGCGCGCGCCGATCGTGTCGGTCATGGGCACCCGCGACCCCGCCGCGGACTTCTATCAGGAGCGGTTCAAGGAGTGGCTGCTCGTCTCCGACCGGGTCGCCCTCGTGCTGCTGGACGAAGCCGGGCACTTCTTCCTCAAATACCGCGCCAAGGAGCTCGCCGACATCGTCGGGCGCACCCACGACGGCTCGTACGACGCCCTGCCGGCCACCGCCGGGGAGACGTCGTGGTGGCTGCACGGGACCGGCGCCGCCGCGCCCGCCCCCGCCGACCCCGCCGAGGCGAAGCCGATCGCCCAGCCCGGCATGGCGCGGTTCCTCATCGTCGCGCTCAGCCAGCTCGTGTCCATCACCGGCTCCGCGCTCACCGAGTTCGCCCTGCCGATCTGGATCTACCTCGAGACCGGGTCCGTCGCCCGGTACGCGCTCTACGCCGTCATCGGCATGCTCCCCGGCATCCTCGCCGGGCCCCTCGCCGGCGCGATCGTCGACCGCTTCGACCGGCGCAAGGTGATGCTCGCCGGTGACATCGCCGCCGGCGGCACCCAGGCGGCGCTGCTCGCCCTGCTGCTCGGCGGCGCCCTCGTGCCGTGGCACATCTACCCGCTGCTCGCCGCCCTGTCGATCGCGCTGACGTTCCAGCGGCTCGCGTACGCCTCGGCCGTGCCGCAGCTGGTGCCGAAGCAGTACCTCGGCCACGCCAACGGCATCGTCCAGCTCGCCGGCGGCGTCAGCGCGTTCGTGGTGCCGCTCATCGCCGTCGGGCTCATGGCCGGCATCGGCCTCAAGGGCATCCTCATCCTCGACGTGGCCAGCTACACCTTCGCGATCGCGGTCCTCGCCGTCGTGAAGTTCCCGCGGACCCTGCCGTGGCGGCGCCGCGAGACGCTGCTCGCCGAGATCAAACACGGCTTCGCCTACTCGTGGCACCACCGCGGCTTCCGGGCGATGCTGCTGTGGTTCGCCGGGCTCAACATCTTCCTCGCCCCGCTGTTCCTGCTCATGACCCCGCTCGTGCTGTCCTTCGCCGGCGACGGACCGGCCGGGCTGGGCACCGCCGCGCGGGTCGCCATGTGCGGCGGCGCCGGCGTCATCGTCGGCGGCATCGCGATGGGCTTCTGGGGCGGGCCCCGCCGGCAGCGGCTGCGCGGCATGCTCGGCCTCGCCGCGCTCCTCGCCGCCGCCGCCGTCCTCGGCGGCACCAGGCCCAGCGTGTGGATCGTCGGTGCCTGCGCGTTCGGCCTGTCCGCGGCCCTGTCGCTGGTCAACGGCGTTTACACCACGATCGTGCAGGTGAAGGTGCCGCAGCGGTACCACGGCCGGGTCTTCGCCCTGAACACCATGGTCGCCTGGTCGACGCTGCCGGTCGGGCACGGCATCGTCGCGCCGCTCGGCACCAAGCTCTTCGAGCCGCTCCTGGCCCCCGGCGGCGCCCTCGCCGGGACCGTCGGCGCCGTCATCGGCACCGGGCCGGGCCGCGGCATCGCGCTCATGTACATCGTGTTCGGCCTCGCCATGGCCGGCATGGTCGCGCTCGGCCTGCGGATCCCGGTGCTGCGGCGCTTCGACCAGGACGTGCCCGACGCCCTGCCCGACGACCTCGTCGGCATCCAGGAACTGCGCCGCCGGGTCCGCGCCGACGACGAACCCGCCGGCCGCCCCGGGGCCGGGGACGCGCGGCCGCTGGAGCCGGTCCGATGACCACGACCCCGCCCGCCGCACCGTCCACCGCGACCGCGACCGCGACCGCGGCCGTCCCGGCGCCCCGCGCGGCGGGGTCGGGACGCGCGCCCGCGGTGCCGGCGACGCTGGTGGAGCTCCTCGCGCACCGGGCCGCGAGCGAACCCGGCCGGGTCGCGCTCGTCGCCGGGGACGACGAGGTCACGTTCGGCGGGTGGCACGCCCGCGCGGAGGCCGTCGCCTCGGGGCTGCGCGGGCTCGGCCTCGCCCCCGGCGACCGGGTCGCGCTGCACTACGGCACGGCGAGCTGGAACGACTACGCCGTCGCCTTCGCGGGTGTCCTGCGCGCCGGGCTCGTCGCCGTGCCGATGTCCGACCGGCTCGCCCCGGCCGAGGTCCGCCACGTGCTGCGGCACAGCGGCGCGGCGGCGGTGCTGCAGCCCGCCGGCCGCCCCTCGCCCGACGGCGTCCGGTCCACGACCCTCGCCGAGGTCGAGAGCACCGGCGGTGCGCCGCCGACGCCGCCGGGGCCGCGGGACCTGGCGCAGATCCTCTACACGTCCGGCACCACCGGCGTGCCGAAGGGCGTCGGCGCCACCCACGCCAACCTCGCCCACGGCTGCACCCTCGACCCGCGCCGCCGCCCGCTCGCGCACTCCACGCACTTCGTGCACGCGTTCCCGGTCGGCAGCAACGCCGGGCAGACGATGCTCGTCAACGCGTTCAACGCCCGCGCCGCCGCGCTCACCCTCGGCGCGTTCACCCCCGGCCGCTTCGCCAAGCTCGTCGAACGGCACGCCGCCGGCACCGTCTTCCTCGTCCCCGCGATGGCCATCGAACTGCTGCACGCGAAGGTGCACACCACCCACGACCTGAGCGGCGTGCGGCTCATCGGCTCCACCGCCGCCGCCCTGCCGCCGTCGGTCGCGGTGCAGCTCACCGAGGCGTTCCCGGAGGCGACGGTGGTCAACTACTACACGTCGACGGAGGCCGCCCCGGCGCAGACGTCGATGGTGTTCGACCCCGAACGACCCGCGGCGCTCGGCCGCCCCACCGTCGCCGCGGACCTGATGATCGCCGGGCCCGACGGGCGGCCGCTGCCCGCCGGCGAGACCGGCGACGTGTGGCTGCGCTCGCCGACGGCGGCCCGCTCGTACTACCGCGACGGTGACGCGTCGGCCGAGGTGTTCCGCGGCCGGTGGGTGCGGATGGGCGACGTCGGCCGGCTCGACGCCGACGGCTACCTGTACCTCGTCGACCGCGACTCCGACGTGATCAAGTCCGGCGCGCACAAGGTGTCGACGCTGCAGATCGAGCACGCCCTGCACGAACACCCCGGCGTGCGGGAGGCCGCCGCGTTCGGCGTCCCGCACCCCGTCCTCGGCGCCGCCGTCGCCGCGGCCGTCGTCGCCGACACCTCCCTCACCGCGCCGCAGCTGCGCGCGTTCCTGCTCGAACGGCTGGCCGGGCACGAGATCCCCGGCCGGATGCTGTTCCTGGACCGGCTGCCCCGCAACGACAACGGCAAGATCCTCAAACGTGAGCTGCGCCAGCTCCTCGACGACGACAGGCCGGGCCGATGACCACCGTGACCGCCGCAGACCCGTTGACGCCCGCCCAGCACGGCGTCTGGATCACCGAACAGGCCCTGCCGGCCGGGGCCGCCTACCACCTCGCGGTGACCGTCCGCTTCACCGGCGCCCTCGACGTCGGGCGGCTCGGCGCCGCCGTCGACGCGGTCGTCGCCCGGCACCCGGTCCTGGCCGGCGCCGTCGACGACGAACTGCTGTCGCTGGTGCCCGCCGCCGACCCAGTCGTGCTCGCCGTCCGGCCGGGCGACGGGACGCAGGTCGCGGCCCTCGTCGCGGCGCCGTTCGACCTGCGCCGCGGCCCCCTGGCCAGGTTCACGCTGCTGCACACCGGACCGGGCGAGCACCTCCTGTGCGTCGTCGTGCACCACCTCGTCTTCGACGGCGTGTCCAAGCAGGTCCTCGTCGCCGACCTCGCCGCGGCGTACAACGGCGCCGCACCGGCCACGGTGGGCGGACCGGCGCGGGAGTCCACCGTGGACGTCGCCGCGGCCGCCGGCTACTGGGCGACGCGCTGGCAGGAGCCGGCCGCGCTGCAGCTGCCCGGCCTGCGGCACACCCCGCCCGGCACCGAGGCCGTCGCGGTGCCGTTCACCGTCGGCACCGCCGCCCTCGCCGAGACGGCCGCCGCGCTCGGCGTCACCCGCTTCGAGCTGCTGCTCGCCGCCTGGCACGCGCTGCTGCGCCGGTACGGCAACGACACCGTCACCACCGCCCTCGAACTGTCCACGGCGGACCGGGCCGCGCCCCGGATCGGGTTGCACGTCAACGAGCTGCCGGTCACCACCGCGCCGGCGGCGGCGCAGCCGTTCGCCGAGTTCGCCCGCGCGCTGCGCGCCCAGCTGCGCGAGATCTACGCGCACCGGGCCGTCCCGCTCAGCCACGCCGTCCGGCTCACCCCCCGGGCCTCGCTCGCGCCGCTGACCGTCAGCTACCGGCGGCGCGCCGACCCGCCCGCGTTCGCCGGGGTGGACAGCGCCGTCGACTGGCTGGTGTTCCCCGGCGCCGTGCGCGGCACCGCCAACCTCCAGCTCGTCGAGGGCCCGTCGGCCGTCGAGGGCAGCCTCCACCTGGTCGCCGGGTCGTTCGACGCCGGCCAGGTCGCGGCCCAGTACCAGGCGCTGCTCGCCGCCGCGCTGGCCGCCCCGGACACCCTCATCGGCGACCTGCCGGTGCCGTCCACGGCCGCCGCCGCCGCGATCGGCGCCGGGCCGCGGGACACCGTGCTGGACCGGTTCCTCGCCCGTACCGCCGCCGAACCCGGCGCCGAGGCGGTCGTCTGCGGGGACCGGCGGATCAGCTACGGGCAGCTGCGAGCCGCCGCCGGTGGGCTCGCCGGCCGGCTGCGGGCGCAGGGGATCGGACCCGGGTCCCTCGTCGGGATCGCCGTGCCGCGGACCGCTGAGCTGCTCGTCGCGGTGCTCGGCGTCCTGGAGACGGGCGCGGCGTACCTGCCGCTGGACCCGTCCTACCCGGCGGAGCGCATCGCCTTCATCCGTGCCGACGCGGGCGCCGCCCTGGTCCTCACCGCCGACGACGCACCGCTCGGCGGTGAGCACCAGGGCGCCGCCGGCAGCTTCGCGAGGCCAGTGGTGGACGACGTCGCCTACGTCATCTACACCTCCGGATCGACCGGCCGGCCGAAGGGCGTCGCCGTCCCGCACGGGGCACTGAGCAACCTCGTCGACTCGATGCGCGACCACCTCGGCTGCACGGCCGGCGACACCTGGCTCGGCCTGACGTCGCTGTCGTTCGACATCTCCACGGTCGAGCTGCTGCTGCCCCTCACCCTCGGCGCCCGCGTCGTGCTCGTCCCGCCGGACGGGCACCGCGACGCCGCCGGCCAGCTGCGGCTCATCGACCGGCACGCCGTCACGCACGTGCAGGCCACCCCGTCCGGCTGGCGGCTGCTCCTGGAGGCCGGCCTCACCCGCGGCGACCTGGTCGCCGTCACCGGCGGCGAGGCGCTGCCCGCCGACCTCGCCGGGCAGCTCGCCCCGCTCGTCCGGCGCCTGGTCAACGCCTACGGGCCGACCGAGACGACCGTGTGGTCCGCGCTCGCCGACATCGCGCCCGGCGCCCCCGTCACCATCGGCGGGCCGGTCGCCAACACCACCCTGCACGTCCTGGACGACGCGCTGCGGCCCGTCCCCGACGGCATCGCGGGGGAGCTGTGGATCGGCGGGCTCGGTGTCGCCCACGGCTACCGCGGCCGCGGCGGGCTCACCGCCGACCGCTTCCGCCCCGACCCGTCCGGCGCTCCCGGCACCCGCATCTACGGCACCGGCGACCGGGTCCGCCGCGGGCCCCACGGCCTGGAGTTCCTCGGCCGGGTCGACAACCAGGTGAAGCTGCGCGGCCACCGGATCGAACCCGGCGAGATCGAGGCCCGGCTCGCCACGCACCCGTCGGTGGCGCAGGCCGCCGTCATCCTCGCCGACCCGCACGGCCCCCGCGCCCGGCTCGTCGCCTACGTCGTGCCCGCCCCCGGCGAGCCGGTCGACGCCGCTGCGCTGCGCGAGCACGTGGCGCACACGCTGCCCGGCTACATGGTGCCGGCCACCGTCGTCGCCCTCGACGGCTTCCCGCTCACCCCGAACGGCAAGCTCGACCGGGCCGCGCTGCCCGCACCCGTCGAGGTCCCTGCCGCCGCCGCCACCGCTGCCCCTGCCGCCGCCGGTACCGGCGACGACACCACCGCGACCGTGACCGCCATCTGGCAGGAGGTGCTGCGCATCGACGACATCGGCCCCGACGAGGACCTGTTCGACCTCGGCGGGCACTCCCTCACCATCACCCAGATCGCGGTCCGCATCCGCAAGCGCCTCGGCGTCGACGTGCCGCTCGACGTCTTCTTCGACACCCCCACGATCGACGGCGTGGCCGCCGCGATCGCCGACCTGCGGGAGGCCAGATGAGCACGCCGGACACGTTCGCCGTCGTCGTCAACGACGAGGAGCAGCACTCGCTGTGGAACGCGGCCGAGGAGCCGCCCGCCGGCTGGCGGCGCACCGGCTTCACCGGCAGCAGGGACGAGTGCGTCGCCCACATCGACGAGGTGTGGACCGACATCCGCCCGCTGAGCCTGCGCCAGCGGCTGGCCGCGCGATGAGCCGGGCCGCCCTGCGCGACCGGGTCGCGACGATCCTCAGCTCCGCCACCGACGGCGAGGTCACCACGGGGGAGATCCTCGGCGGCGGCTCCCTGGCCGCGCTCGGCGTCGGCTCCCTGGCGGTGCTGCGGCTCGTCGACGCCCTCGACGACGAGCTCGGCGTCCAGCTCGACCTGGCCGCGCCCGGCGCCTTCGACGACTTCGACGACCTGGTCCGCACCGTCGAGCGGGCGGTCCGCGATGACTGAGGTCCTGGCACCGCACCGGGTGCCGTTCGCCGGTGACCGCGCCGGGACCGGCCCGCTGACGTGGGGGCAGCGGGCCATCTGGCATGCGATCGGCCGTACGGTCCCCAACGACCACTACTTCAACCTGGACCGGATCGTCGACCTCGGCCCGCGGACCGTGCCGGTCGACGCCGCCCTCGCCGCCCTGGCCGCGCTCGTCGCCCGGCACGAGGCGCTGCGCACCAGGCTCGGTGCCGGCGGCGGCCAGGTGCTCGCCGCGGACGGGCTCCTCGACGTGCACGTCGCCGACGGCGGGGACGACCCGGCCGCCGCCGCGGCCCGCGTCCGGGACCTGCTGGCCGGCACCGCCTTCGACTACCACGACGAGTGGCCGCTGCGGGCCGCGCTCGTCACCCGCGACGGCGCCGTCAGCCACCTGGTCCTCGTGCTGTGTCACCTCGCCACCGACGGGCACGGCGCCGAGGTCCTCGCCCGCGACCTGCGGCTGCTCGCGCTGCGCGGCAACCGCGGCCTGCGCGCGCCCGAGACGACCCCGCTCGACCTCGCCGCCGAGCAGCAGTCCCCGGAAGGGCACCGCCGCGGCACCGCCGCCCTGTCGTACTGGGCCGAACAGTTCGCCCGCATCCCGGCCACCATGTTCGGCGCCGAGGTCGAGCCGCCGCGGGCGCCCCGCTACTGGACCGGCCGGATCGTCTCCACCGCGCTCGGCGGTGCCGTCGACGCGCTCGCCGCCCAGCACGGCGTCAGCGGCTCCACCGTCCTGCTCACCGCCGCCGGTGCGCTCGCCGCGACCGCCGGCGGGCACGCGACGACCGCGGTCATGCCGATCGTCGGCAACCGCTTCACCACCGGGCACCGTGACCTCGTCAGCACCCTGTCGCAGGACGGCCTGTTCGTCCTCGACGTCGACCGGCCCACGTTCGGCGCGCTGCTGCGCCCCGGCTGGCAGGCGGCGCTGCGCGGCTACCGGGCCGCCGCCTACGACCCGGCCGGCTGGGACGCGATGCTCGCCGACGCGGCCGCCGCCCGCGGGCAGGAGGTCCACCCCTACTGCTGCTTCAACGACATGCGCCTGGTCGAGGGCCGCCCGGTGCGGCCCGCGACGCAGCTGCGGGCGCTGCAGCGCGACACCCGCTTCGACTTCCCCGCCACCCAGGAACGGGTGGCGTGCCGCTACTGCCTGCACGTCACGCAGGACGGGCCGGGACTCGTCGTGACGCTCACCGCCGACACCGCCTACCTGCCGCCGGCCGCCATCGAGGGGCAGCTGCGGGCGATCGAGGAGCTGCTGGTCCGCGCCGCCGGTGAGGACGTGCCGATGTCCACGCTGACCGGGCTGCTGTGACCGCCGAGGCGTACGCCCGCGCCACCTCGTGCGTGGCGGGGACCTCGCTGTCCTTCGCGGTGACCGGCGCCGCGACGGTGGTCGTCACCGACGCGGTCACCGGGCTCGTCATGTGCCGGTCCGACGTGGACGGTCCGGAGTGGACACTGCCGGTCCCCGGGTCGTGGCCGTCGTCGCTGTACCGCGCGACGTTCGCCGCCCCCGGTGCCCGGCCGGACATCGACGGCGCCGGCGACGACGAGGCCTGGTTCGTGGTCCGGCCGGCCGTCCCCCGGGCGCCGATCCTCGTGTCGGTGCCGTTCTCGACGTGGCAGGCGTACAACCGCGCCGGCGTGCCCGGCGAAGGCCTGTACTACGCGGAGGAGCCCACCCGCGCGGCCGCCGTCACCTTCGACCGGCCGGGCGGCGGGCCGCCCCCGGAGCGGTGGGAGGAGCCGCTGCTGCACTGGCTGCGGGCGGCGCGGTACCCGGTCGAGTTCTGCTCCAACCTCGACCTGCACCTCGACCCCGGGATCCTCGACGGGCACCGGGTGCTCGTCGTGTGCGCCCACGACGAGTACTGGACGTGGGAGCAGCGCGACGCCGTCGAGGGCTTCGTCCGCCGCGGCGGCAACCTCGCCGTCTTCGGCGCCAACACGGCCTGGTGGCAGATGCGCCTGGAGGACGGCGGCCGCACCATGGTCTGCCACCGCGACGCCACCACCGACCCGATGTCCGCGGTGGACCCGGGTCGGGTCACGGTGGAATGGTCCAGCGCCCCGGTGCACCGGCCGGAGAACGCGATGACCGGCGTCAGCTTCCGCCGCGGCGCCGGCGCCTGGGGCGACGGGATGGCCGTCATCGGCCGGGAGGCGTTCACCGCCCGCTTCGCCGACCACTGGGTCTTCGACGGCACCGGGCTCAGCGACGGCGACAAGTTCGGCCAGGGCACCCTCGGGTACGAGACCGACGCCGCCGACGTCGTCGAGGTCGACGGCGTTCCGAGGGCCACGGGCCGCGACGGCACCCCGCCGTCGTTCGCCGTGCTCGCCACCGCGGACCTGCGCCACTGGCGCCGCTACGGCCAGGGCGGCGCCGCCACGATGGGCGTCTTCGACCTCGGCGCCGGCACGGTCTTCACCGCGGCGACCGTCAACTGGGGCAAGGGCCTGCACGACCCGGTCGTCGACCGCATCACCCGCAACGTCCTGGACCGCTTCAGCGCACCCGCCCCCGTGACCGGCTGGACCGTCATCGGCCCGCCGGCGGACCTGCACGCCCTCACCGCGTGCGACGGCGCCCTCTACGCCGTCGCCGTCGACGGGAGTCTGCTGACCCGCGAGGCGTGCGCCCAGAACCTCCCGTGGCGCCGCATCGGCGACACCCCGGGCGCGCTGTGCCTCGCCTCGCCGCGGGAGGCCGCCGGCGCGATGCGGCAGGGCCTGTGGGCGATCACCGGGGCGGGCCGTCTCGCCTACCGCGACCCGTCCGCCGACGCCACCGCGTGGACCGACCTGACCGCGGCCCCGCCGGGCGCCCGCTGCCTGGCCCTGTGCGACGCCGGCCTGTTCGCCGGCACGGACGACGACATCCTGTGGTACCTGCCCGCGCTGGAGCTCGGCACCGGGGAGTGGCGCCCGATCGGCCCCGCCGGCGGCACCGTGGCCCTCGCCACGCTCGGCGGCCGCCTGTACGGCATCACCGCCGCCGGCCGCGTCGTCAGCCGCCCTCCCGTCGCCCGCCCGCATGCCTTCGCCGACGTGTGCGACGCCGCCGCCGGCCGCGCGCTCGCCGCCCACGCCGGCCGCCTCGTCGCCGCCGGTCCCGGCACCCTCCTGCGCCACCGCGTGCCGCCGCTGGGTTGACCGGTCCCTTCGCCGCCGGCGGGCGGTAGCATCCGCGCTGATGTTCCCGTCCGTCCGTGAGGTGCTCGAGCTCGACCCCGTGCGCAACGGCGCGCCGCGGGTCGTGGCGGGGGAGCGCGGGCTCGATCAGGCCGTGCGGTGGGTGCACAGCTCCGAGGTGCCCGACATCGCGACGCTGCTGCGCGGCGGTGAGCTGATCCTCATCACGGGGATCGGGCTGCCGCTCGACGACGCCGGGCTGCGCCGCTTCGTCACCGACGTCGCCGACGTCGGCGCCTGCGGGCTCGCCGTGGAGATGGGGCGGCGGTTCACGGCCCGGCTGCCGGCGGTCATGGTGCGCACCGCGGAGGAGCTCGGGCTGCCGCTCGTCGAGCTGCACCGGGGCACCCCGTTCGTGCTGATCACGCAGGCGGTGCACGGGATGATCGTGGACGCGCAGCTGGCCGAGCTGCGGGCCACCGCCGAGATCCACCAGCGGTTCACGGACCTGTCGGTGGAAGGCGCGGCGCCGGCGGAGGTGGTCGCGCAGACCGCGGCGCTGGCCGGGGCGCCCGTCGTGCTGGAGAACCTGTCGCGGCAGGTCCTGGCGTACGACGCGGCCGGCGGCTCGGCGGAGCTGCTGCTGGCCAACTGGGAGGCGCACTCGCGGGCGGTGCGGCCGGTGGGGCGGACCGGGCACGACGCCGGCGCGGGCTGGCTCGTGACCGTCGTCGGCGCGCGCGGGCAGGACTGGGGGCGGCTGCTGATCCGGCTGCCGGCGGCCCGGGACCGCGACGTCACGCTCATCGAGCGGGCCGCGGCGACGCTCGCGCTGGTCCGCCTCACCCAGCGCGAGGAGCACGACCCCGAGCGGCAGGCACAGTCGGCGCTGCTGGCCGCCCTGCTCGGGCACACCGCACCGGTCGGGGACGTCGTCGTGCGGGCGCGGGCGCTGGGCGTACACCTGGAGCGGCGGCACCTCGTCGGGGTGGTGATCCGCGGCTGCACCGCGGGCGTCGCCGCCCGGGCGTTGCGGGACACGTCCCTCGCCGGGCTGGCCGGGGTGCTCGACGGCGAGGTCACCGCGGTCCTGCTGGCGCTGCGGGCGGTGGAGGAGGAGCAGGAGGCGCTGCGGCGGCTGGCGGTGCGGGTGCGCGACCTCGCGGGCGGTGACGTGGTCGTGGCGGCGGGGGACGGGGCGGCGACGCCGAAGGAGGCCCGCCGGTCGCTGCTGGAGGCGAGCCAGGTCGCGATGTCGGTGCGCCACACGGCGGCCGGACCGGGGGAGGTCGTCCGCCTCGCCGACGTCGGCCTGCCCGGCCTGCTGCACATGCTGCGCGACGAGCCGCGGCTGCAGACGTTCGTCGAGCGGGAGCTCGGGCCGCTGCTCGCGCACGACGCCCGGCATCCCCGCGAGCAACTGCTCGGGGTGCTGCGGGTGTACCTCGAATGCGGGCGCAACAAGTCGGCGGCCGCCGAGCACAGCCACCTGTCACGGCCGGCGTTCTACGAGCGGCTCGCCAGGATCCGCCGGGTCCTCGGCACGGACCTCGACTCGGTGCAGGCGTGCCTGTCGCTGCACGTCGCGCTGCTCGCCCTCGACGCGCTGCGGGACTAGGTCACTGCATCGACAGGTGTACGTGGTTGGTGTGGGTGGCCGCGGGCCCGCCGCTGCCGCTGTAGCTCCTCCAGCCGCTGCTGGGCTGCCAGATCTGCCGATACCAGATGACGTACTTGACGCCGAGGTTCTTCGCGTTGGCGACGCACCAGGCGGCGAGGTTGTCGCCGTAGGCCTTGTCGCCGCCGCCGGCGTTGGCGTTGACGAAGCCGCTGGTGTTCGCGGAGAAGTCGCAGGCCCTGCCGAGCGGATGCTCGCCGCTCCCGCCGCTGCGGAAGCAGGAGGTGTACCGCGTGAAGCCGGCCAGCCGTGCCTCGTTGTAGGCGTTGAGCATGCGCGGCGTGATGCAGCCGCTCGCCGGGGTCGGGTCGTTGATCGAGCAGCTCTCCTTCGGGAAGGACCCGTCGGAGTTGCGCGCGACCGGCTTGGTGGTGACCCGGCCGCCGCTCGGTGAGCTGCCGACCGCACCGCCGCCGCCGGCCTTGCGCAGCGCGTCCTCGGCGGCCTTCTTGTTGGCCTCCATGATCTTCAGCTGGGCCTGCTGGTTGGCGACCGCCGCGGCGATGTCCGCCTTCTGCTGCTCCAGTTTTCTGCGCGTCTCGGCCAGCTCGCGCAGTGCCTTGTCGTCGCGGGAGACCATGTATTCGATCGTCGACATGTCGTGCAGCAGCTCGCTGGGGTTGTCGCTGCCGACCATCACGTTGAACAGGCTGACCCGGCGTCCCCGGTAGGCCGCGCTGGCCACCGAACCGGCGGCCACCTCCAGCTCCGCCAGGCGGGCCTGGGTCTTGCCGAGCTCGGCCTCGATCGCCGCCTGGTCGGCGGTCGACTTGTCCAGCCGGCCCTTCGCGTCGTTGTACTCGCCGAGCGCCTTGTCCAGGGCCTGACGGACAGTGAGATTCTGGCCGTCGTCCTCGCCGGGCTCGGCGGTCGCGGGGTCGGCGAACGCGATCACCAGCAGAAACGCTGTGACCAGGAAGGTGAGGATCCGTCTCGGCGCCGTCAACATCGCCGGACAGCATATCGAAGCGGTGGCAAAACACCAGCGCCCGAAAGTACGCCACCGAACCGTCACGGACCGTGATTCCGATGGCCTGGCCGGAAGGTTTGGAAATTTTGACCAGAACGCCGACCGCTGGTGGGAGCGCTTCCGGGTGACGACGCTCACAAGGGGCTGAAGGGGCCGAACGGGCTGAAACGGTCTGTTCGGCCCTTCTTCATGAAAACGGCCGTTCTCCTCGGGTGCTGCGGATGTAACAAAACGGGCTATTTCTGCGGCTCACCCTGACGGTCACCCGGTTGCGTCTGCTCTTCTTGGTCGGGTCGGCCGATGCGCGGGAGCCGTGTCGCCGACGGGGTCGTAGCGGCCCTGAGCTGGGCTTTTAGCTCCCTTTAAGATCCACATCTTAGGTAACAGTTTGAAAACTTCACCCAACTCCTTGACAAGAAGGGCCCCTCAGTAAGAACTTTTACCACTAACAGTTAAGGAACTTTGCTGAAAGGGAGCGACATGACACCTCGCGAGGAGCTCACGGCGGCGGTGCACACCGCTGTCAGTGCCTCGCCCGTGTCGTCGATCCCCGCGGGCGTGCTGACCGGCCCCCTCGACGGCTTCGCCGGAGTGGGCACCGACAGCGTCCTGGCGAAGGTCCGGGCGCAGCTGCCCGAGCTCACCGGTGCCCTGCAGCGGGTCGCCGAGCTGATCCTCGCCGACCCCGCCGCCGCGGCCCGCTCGACGATCGTCGAGCTCGCCGAGCGCAGCGGCACCTCGCCCGCGACCGTGACCCGCTTCTGCCGGGCCCTGGGCTTCGTCGGATACGCGGAGCTGCGCCTCGCCATCGCCGGCGAGACGGGCCGGGCGTCCCGGACCGGCGGCTGGACGATGGACATCGGCCGGGAGATCCAGCCGACCGACCCGCTCGCGCGGGTGCTGGGCCAGATCATGGCGGCCGACACGCAGGCGATGCACGACACCGCCTCGCTGCTGGACCTCTCCGAGGTCGAGCGCGCCGCCGAGGCCATCGCCCGCGCCGACCGCGTCGACATCTACGGCGCCAGCGGCAGCGCGCTCGTCGGCGGCGAGATGCAGTTCTGCCTGCACCGCATCGGCGTCGCGGCGTGGGCGTGGAACGACGTGCACAACGGTCTGGCCAGCGCATCGCTGCTGAAGCCGGGCGACGTGGCGCTGGGCGTCTCGCACAGTGGCCAGACCCGCGAGACCATCGAGATGATCGCCGAGGCGAGCAGCCGGGGCGCGACCACGATCGCGCTGACCAGCTTCCCCCGCTCGGCCCTGGCCGAGGTCGCCGACATCGTCATGCTCACCGCGACGCAGGCGACGACGTTCCGGCCCGATGCCCTTTCCGCTCGGCACCCCCAGCTGGTGGTGCTGGACCTGCTGTACATCGCGGTGGCGCAGCGCACGCACGAACGCGCGCACGCGGCCTTCAGCGTCACCGCACAGGCGGTCGCCGGTCACAAGTCGGCGGCGAGTGGAAAAGAGGCGTCGTCAGCATGACAGTCACCGCGCACGGCTACGTCTCCGCGATCCAGACGGTCATCGACCGGATCGCCACCACCCAGGTCGGCAACGTCAGCCAGGCGGCCGACCACATCGTCACCGCGCTGCGCGCCGGTGGCCTCCTCCAGGCGTTCGGCACCGGGCACTCCGAGGCGGTGGCGGTGGACTTCGCCGGCCGCGCCGGCGGGCTCGTGCCGACGAACAAGATCCTCCTGCGGGACCTCGTCGTCTACGGCGGCCAGGACCCGCAGATCCTCGAGGACGAGAAGCTGGAACGCGATCCCCGGATCGCCGCCCAGCTCTACGAGATCGCCGCGCCGCGTCCCGAGGACGTGTTCGTGATGGCCTCACAGTCCGGGATCAACGGGGGGATCGTCGAGATGGCGCTGCTGATCAAGCAGCGCGGACACAAATTGATCGCGATCACGTCGGTCGAGCACACCGAGCGGGTGTCCCCCAGGCACCCCTCGGGCAAACGACTCGCCGATATCGCCGACGTCGTGCTGGACAACGGCGCGCCGTACGGTGACGCACTGCTGTCGCTGGATAGCGGCGGCGCGGTCTGCCCGGTCTCATCGGTCACCAACGCGCTCATGGCGCAGCTGGTGGTCGCCGAGGTCGTGCGACGCATCGAGGCTGCGGGCGAGGTGGCTCCCGTCTACCTGTCCGCAAACGTCCCCGGCGGGGACGAGCACAACCACACCCTCGAGTCGCGGTACGCCGGACGTGTCCGGCGCACCGCCTGACCCGAACCGAGGAGACAGATCATGTCCGTTACCCCCGAGTCCCCGTCGACGCCAAACGCGCTCTCGCGGCGGACCGTCCTGCAGCGCGCTGCCGTTGCCGGCCTCGTCGCCACGCCCGCGGCGGGCTTCCTCGCCGCGTGCGCCGACAGCGGCGGCGAGGAGGAGTCGCCGGGCACCGCGAACACCGGTGCCGTCAGCGCCACCAACCCGCTGGGTGCCCCCGAGGACCAGCCGATCAGCGTCGTCATCTTCAACGGTGGCTACGGCGACAAGTACGCCACGGACGTCCACGAGCCGATGTACAAGAAGGCTCACCCGAAGTCCGAGGTCAAGCACCAGTCGAGCCAGGCCATCTCCACCCTGGTCCAGCCGCTGATCGCGGGCGGCAACGCGCCGGAGTTCGTCAACAACTCCGGTGAGAAGTCGCTGGACTTCGGCGCGCTCGTCGCCGACGGTCAGCTGCAGGACCTGACCGCGCTGTTCGACGCGCCGTCGGTCGACGACCCGAGCAAGAAGGTCAAGGACACCCTGGTCCCCGGCACGGTGGACACGGGCTCGTTCAACGGCAAGCCGTACGTCCTGTACTACGTGTCGACCGTGTTCGGCATCTGGTACTCGGGCAAGCTCTTCACCGACAACGGCTGGGTCGCCCCGAAGACGTGGAGCGAGTTCACCGCGCTCTGCGACAAGATCAAGGCCAAGGGCATCGCCCCCTACGCCTACGCGGGCGCCAACGCCGCGTACTACCAGTGGAACATCATCCTCACCAGCGCCGCGAAGATCGGTGGCGCGGACATCCTCAAGAACATCGACAACCTTGAGGACGGCGCCTGGAAGGTCGACGCTGTCAAGCAGGCCGCCGAGGCGTGGGCCGAGATCGGTGCCAAGTACAACCTGCAGGGCGCCGAGGGTCTCAAGCACACCGACGTCCAGCTCAAGCAGAACCAGTACCAGCTGGCGATGTACCCGTCGGGTGACTGGCTCGAGAACGAGCAGAAGAAGGACACACCCGAAGGCTTCAAGTACCAGATGCTGACCACCCCGAGCATCACCGGCTCGGACAAGCTCAAGTCGACGGCGCTGCGCGCGACCGCCGGCGAGGGCTACATGGTCCTGGCGAAGAGCAAGAACCCCAAGGGCGGCATGGAGTACATGCGCCAGATGCTGTCGAAGGCCGGCGGCAAGGGCTTCACCGAGGTCGTCAAGGCGCCTACGGTGGTCCTGGGCAGCACCGAGGGCCTGACCTTCACGCCGGGCACCCAGTCGTCGCAGGACGCGCTGAAGGCGGCCGGTTCCGAGGTCTTCAACCTGTTCTTCGACGGCTGGTACAAGGACCTCGACAAGGAGGCCCGCACCGCCACCAACGAGCTGATGTTCGGTCGCATCAAGGCCGACGCGTTCGTCGAGCGCATCCAGAAGAAGGCCGACGAGATCAAGAAGGACTCGTCGATCACCAAGTTCAAGCGCTGATCGGAGCCTGATCATGCGGCATGGGAGACTCCCCTTCATTCTGGGGTTCTTGGTTGCGCCGGTAACGCTGTACTCGATCTTCGTTCTTTCGCCGTACTACCAGACGGTCCAGCTGTCCTTCTACCAGTGGCGCGGCTTCACGAAGAAGCGCTGGGTAGGGCTGGAGAACTACGATCGGATGTTCCACGCCGACCGGTTCTGGCAGGCCCTGGAGCATCACGCAATCATGCTCGTCACCCTGCCGCTGGCCACGATCGCGTTCGCGCTGCTCTTTGCCTTCCTCCTCAACGTGGGAGGCAAAGGCAGCGGCGGAAAGACGTCGGGGGTCTGGGGGTCGAGTTTCTACCGGGTGGTGTTCTTCCTCCCCCAGGTCCTCGCCATGCCGGTCGTCGCCGTGCTCTTCGCGACGGTGTACCGGCCCAACGAGTCCGGCCTCATCAACGGTGTACTGCTGAAGGCCGGGCTCTCGGAGCCCATCGGGTTCCTGATCGACAAGAACCTGGCCCTGCCGGCGCTGATCGCGGTGCTGGTGTGGCAGGCGGTCGGCTTCTACGTGGTGCTCTTCTCCGCCGGCATGGCCAACGTGCCCGGCGAGATCTACGAGGCGGCCGAGCTCGACGGCGCCAGCAAGGTGAGCCTGTTCTTCAGGATCACGCTGCCGCTGCTGTGGGAGACGATCCAGACCGCGTGGGTCTACCTCGGCATCATCGCCTTCGACGCCTTCGCCCTGGTGTCGGTGCTCGCGCAGGACAACGGCGGCCCCGACGGCTCCACGACCGTGCTCGGCCTGGAGATCTACAACAACATGCAGCAGAGCCGGTACGGCGACGCGGCCACCTACGGTGTGGCGCTGTGCGTGCTCTCGCTGGTGTTCGCGGCATTCACGCTGCGGGCCACCCGTCGCGAATCCTACGAGTTCTGAGAGGCCGGACATGACCACCACGATCGGCCGGGAGACGCCGGGTCAGCACCACGACAGGTCGGGAGGCCGCGTGGTTCCCCGCGCGGCCCGCCCGGCCCGCAAGCTCAACATCGCCGGCAGCGTCGGCCACATCTTCCTGGCGATCTGGGCGCTGGCGATCCTGCTGCCGCTCGCCTGGGTCTTCCTCGCCTCGTTCAAGAACACCACCGAGATCTTCGCCGCGCCGTGGACGCTGCCGTCCGAGCTGCGGTGGGAGAACTGGGGCCGGGCCTGGAGCAAGGCCCACGTCGGCACCTACCTGTTCAACAGCGTCATCGTCGTGTCGATCAGCACCGCCGGCACGATCCTGCTCAGCTCGATGGCCGCCTACGTGCTCGCCCGGTACCGGTTCTGGGGCAACCGCCTCATCTACTTCCTGTTCGTCGCGGGCATCGCCTTCCCGCCGTTCCTGGCGGTGGTGCCGCTGTTCTTCGTGGTGAAGAACTTCGGGCTGCTCAACACGTACACGGGCCTGATCCTGGTGTACATCGCCTACTCGCTGCCCTTCACGATCTTCTTCCTGACGTCGTTCTTCCGCTCGCTGCCGAACTCGGTGGCGGAGGCGGCGACGATCGACGGGGCGTCGCACACCCGGCTGTTCTTCTCGGTGATGCTGCCGATGGCCAAGCCGGGCCTGATCAGCCTCACGATCTTCAACCTGATCGGCCAGTGGGCGCAGTACCTGCTGCCCCTGGTGCTCATGGCCGGGGCGAAGGACAAGTGGGTGCTCACCCAGGGCATCGCCGAGATCTCCACGGCCGCCGGCTACGAGGCGGACTGGTCCGGTCTCTTCGCCGCGCTGACCATCTCGATCCTGCCGATGATCGTGATCTACATGATCTTCCAGCGGCAGATCCAGGCCGGTCTGACGGCCGGGGCAGTGAAGTAACCCACCAAAGGCACGCGCACCCCCGGCGGTTTCTCGAAAACTGTCGGGGGTGTGCGATGTAATGCGGACGTGCTCATCGCGGTCATGCCCTCAGGTGCCGGTGGACTGTTGCGCCCGCTGGGCGACGACGGCGCCGTCGCCGGCCCCGAGCGCCGCGTCGACGACCTGGCCACCGCGGTCGCGCAGATCGAGGCCCGCGACCGCCCGCGCTGGCTGTGGCCCTCCACCGCCGAGTGCTATCCGCGCCTGCTCGCCGCCGGTGTCCGTGTCGAGCGCTGCCACGACCTGGAGCTCGCCGAGGCCCTCCTGCTCGGCGCCGAGGGCCACTGGGGCCAGCCCCGCGCCCTCGCCGCCGCCCACGCCCGCCTGACCGGCGCCCCGGTGCCACCCGACCCGCCGCCGCGCGCGGCGCTGCCGCCGGGCGGTGCCCAGGACTCGTTGTTCGACGACGTGTTCATGGCGGCCCCCTCCCTGCCGCTCGACGCGGTCCTCGCCGTCTTCGCCGACCAGCGCACCCGCGCCGCGGCCGCGCCGTCGGTGGCCCCCGGCGGCGGCGCGATGCGCACCCTGGTCGCCGCCGAGTCCGCCGCCGGCCTGGTCGCCGCCGAGATGGGCTTCGCCGGCCTGCCGTGGCGCGCCGACGTGCACGACGCCCTGCTCCGCGAGCTGCTCGGCGCGCCGTCACCGATCGAGGGCGCGCCACCGGCCCGGCTCGTCGAGCTCAACGCCCGCATCAACGACGCCTTCGGCGCCCGCGTCCACCCCGACTCGCCCGCCGAGGTCCTGCGCGCCTTCGCCCGGCAGGGCATCACGCTGCGCAGCACCCGCCGCTGGGAGCTGCAGGGCGTCGAGCACCCCGCCGTGCCGGTCCTGCTGGAATACAAGGAGCTCTATCGCCTCTGGGTCGCGCACGGCTGGTCCTGGCTCGACCAGTGGGTCAGCGGCGGCCGCTTCCGCGCCGAATACATCCCCGGCGGCGTCGTCTCCGGCCGCTGGGCCACCCGCGGCGGCGGCGCCCTGCAGATCCCCAAGGTCGTGCGCAAGGCCGTCGTCGCCGACCCGGGCTGGACCTTCGTCGTCGCCGACGCCGGCCAGCTCGAGCCGCGCATCCTCGCCGCCGTCTCCGCCGACCACCGCCTCGCCCGGGCCGGCGCCGCCGGCGACCTCTACGCCGCCCTCGCCGCCGACGCGTTCGACGGCGACCGGGCGAAGGCGAAGGTCGCGCTCCTCGGCGCCATGTACGGTCAGACCGGCGGCATGGCCGCACCCGCCCTCGCCGCCCTGCGCCGCTTCTATCCGACCGCCTGGGACCTCGTCGAGGAGGCCGCCCGCACCGGCGAGGCAGGCGGGCTCGTGCGCACCTGGCTCGGCCGCACCTGCCCGCCGTCGTCGGTCAGCTGGCGGGAGGGCTTCGACGAGCCGGGCATGGAGGTCGACGCCCGGGGCGGTGCCAGGGGCCGGGCCCGCGGCAGGTTCACCCGCAACTTCGTCATCCAGGGCACCGCCGCGGAATGGGCCCTGGTCCTGCTCGCCCGGCTCCGCTCGCACCTCGCCGGTCTCGCCGCCGAGCTCGTCTTCTTCCAGCACGACGAGGTCGTGGTCCACTGCCCGTCGGCGGAGGCCGACACCGTGGTGGCCGCCGTGCACACCGCAGGCGACGAGGCCCGGCGCCTGCTCTTCGGCGACACCCCGGTCAGGTTCCCGCTCGACGTCGCCGTGGTGCCCCGCTATTCCGACGCGAAGTGACCGTGCGCCCTTGGATGCTACTCTGACGTCCGCCGTGCCGCGCGACGTCGTCGTGGTGCTTCTCCGACGCGAAGTGGCCGTGCGCCATCGAGGTCAGTGGATCGGCCGGCCGCACCCGGCCGTGCTGCGCCGCCAGGCCACGGCGCGGCGGCGGGTCACCAGTCGGCGGAGGCGAGGTAGCCGGCCATGGCCTCGGTGTGGGTGGGGAAGCACAGCGGCTGCGGGCCGACGCCGATCTCGAAGCCCAGCGACTCCTCCGTCGCCACCGACGAGGGGATGTCGGCCAGGGGGCGCGGGGGGAGGACACCGAAGACGATGAGGTTGCCGTTGGCGGTGCTCCGGACGTCGAAGAGGCGGACGTCGGCGGGGTCGGCCAGCAGCGTGGTCTCCTCGCGCAGCTCCCGGACCATGCCCTCCTGCCAGGTCTCGCCGAGCTCGATGAAACCGCCGGGCAGTGCCAGCTCGCCGCGCATCGGCTCGATGTCGCGGCGCACGAGGATCAGGCCGCGGCCCTCGTCGGTCTCCACCGGCAGGAGCGCGACCGCGACCGGCAGCGGGTTCCGCCAGGTCGTCTGGCCGCAGGAGGCACAGACGCGAGGCCAGGGGGCGTTCGACGCATAGGCGACACCGCAATACGAACAGTGATCGTGCAGGGCCATGAGCAAGGAGCCTACCGCCGGTACTACGCTGGGCCTCGCGCTGGTACTTAGAGGAGCACCGGAGGAGTTCCCGCTGAGCACGATCGTCGGACTGGTTCTCGCCGCAGGTGGCGGCCGCCGATATGGCGGGCCCAAGGCTCTCGTGCGCCACGACGACGGCCGGTTGCTGGTCGAGCGGGCCGTGGCGACGCTGCGCGACGGCGGCTGCACGCGGATCGTGGTGGTCCTCGGCGCGGAGTCCGCGCGGGTCCGCGACGAGGCCCAGCTCGGCGACGCCCGGCTGGTGGACAACCCGACCTGGAAGAGCGGCATGGGCTCGTCGCTGCGGGTCGGCCTGAAGACGGTCGCCGAGACCGAGCCGGAGACCGACACGTTCGCGGTCGCGGTGCTCCTGGTCGACACGCCCGGCATCGGTCCCGACGCCGTGGCCCGCCTGCTCGCCGCGACCGACGGCGGGCCGAAGTCGCTCGTCACGGCGACGTATCAGGGCAAACGCGGACACCCGGTGATCCTCGGCCGGGATCACTGGGCCGGGGTCGCCACCCTCGCGACCGCCGACGTCGGCGCGCGGGCCTACCTGGTGGCCCACGCCGACCAGGTCCTCACCGTGCCGTGCGAGGACATCGCCGACGACACCGACCTCGACGTGCCCCCGGAGTCCCCGGAGTCGCAGGACCAGTAGCCGCCGGGGCGCGTCCACGCGCATAGTGGAGCGGTGCCGGACTTCGAGTCTCCGGCCGCGCTGGCGGCCGGCCTGGCAGACGCGGGCTACCTCGCCGACGAGGGCCTCGCGATGGCGGGCTATCTCGCGCTGCGCCTGCACCGGCCGATCTTCCTGGAGGGCGACGCCGGCGTCGGCAAGACCGCGTTCGCGGCCGCCCTCGCCGAGACCGCCGGCGTCGAGCTCATCCGGCTGCAGTGCTACGAGGGCCTCGACGCCTCCCACGCCCTGTACGACTGGGACTTCGCCCGTCAGGTCCTGCACCTGCGGGCGGTCGAGACGGCGGCGCACGGGAGGCTGTCCGCGGACGCCCTCGAAGCGGATCTCTACGACCGGCGGTTCCTGCTCGCCCGGCCGCTGCTCCAGGCGGTCGAGCGGGCCCCCTGCGTGCTGCTCGTGGACGAGGTCGACCGGGCCGACGACGAGTTCGAGGCGTACCTCCTGGAGGTCCTCGCCGACGCCGCGGTGACCGTCCCGGAGCTGGGCAGGATCACCGCCGCGGTGCCGCCGACCGTCGTGGTCACCAGCAACCGGACCCGCGAGGTGCACGACGCGTTGAAGCGGCGCTGCCTGTACCACTGGGTCGGCCACCCGACCCCGGAACGGGAGAAGGCGATCCTGCGCAAACGCCTGCCCGGCCTCGACGAGCGGCTCGCGGCCCAGGTCGCCGCGGCCACCGCCCACCTGCGGACCCTCGACCTGGTGAAGCCGCCCGGCGTCGCCGAGGCCGTCGACTGGGCCGCGGCGCTGCGGGCGCTGTCCGCGGACACGCTGACCGCCGAGCTCGCCGACGCCACCCTCGGCGTGGTCCTCAAGGTCCGCGAGGACATCACGCTGGCCACGGGGACCGTCGGTGCTCGTTGAGCTGGCCGGGAAGCTGCGGGCGGCCGGCCTCGCGGTGACGCCGGACCGGCTCGCCGCCTTCGGCGAGGCCCTCGACGCCGCCGGGGTCGCCCACGCGTACTGGGTCGGCCGGCTCACGCTGTGCGGGTCGCCGGAGGACATCGCGCGGTACGACGCAGCCCTCGCGCCCCCGGCGTCCTCCGCGCGCGGCCCGGCCTGGCAGGTGCGGCGGCTGCCGGAGCGGTCGCTGCTACGGGCCACCCTGCCGCCGGCCGCGGCGACCGCCGAGCGGGACCCGGCCCTCGCGGTGCGGGCCGCCGACGCCGAGGTCCTGCGCCACCGCGACCTGGCCACCCTGTCGCCCGCCGAACGCGCCGAGGCCGCGGCGCTGCTCGCCGAGGTCGCCGCCGCCGACATCACCCGGCCCGGGCACCGGCACCGCCCGGCGGGCCACGGTGGCGTCGACCGCCGCCGCAGCGTCCGGGCGATGCTGCGGGCCGGCGGGGAGCCACGGCCGATGCTGCTGCACCGGCGGGCGCCGCGCCCCCGGCGGCTCGTCCTGCTCATCGACGTGTCGGGATCGATGTCGCCGTACGCGGACGCCCTGCTGCGCCTCGCGCACGCCTTCACCCGGCACCGTCCACGGTGGACGGAGACGTACACGCTCGGCACCCGGCTGACCCGGCTCACCCCGGCACTGCGGATCCGCGACGCCGGCGCGGCACTGCGCGAGGCCGGGCGGCTCATCCCCGACTGGCGCGGCGGGACCCGCCTCGCCGACGGTGTCGCCGCGTTCGTCCGCCGCGACGGTCACCGGGGCGTCGCCCGCCGGGCCGCGGTCGTCGTCTTCAGCGACGGATGGGAGTCCGGCGACCCCGCCCGGCTCGGCGCCACCGTCGCCCACCTGCACCGCCTCGCCGCCCGCACCGTCTGGGTCAGCCCGCACGCCGGCCGTCCGGGCTTCGCCCCGACCGCCGGTGGCCTCGCCGCGGTGCTCCCGCATGTCGACGCGCTCGTGGCGGGGCATACGGTGGCGGCGCTACACGCCGTCCTTGAGGAGGTCCGCCGTGCGTGAGGTTCTCAGCGATCTGCTCGGCTGGTGGGAGTCCGGCCGTACCGTCGGCATGGCCACCGTCGTGCGGACCTGGCGCAGCTCACCGCGCCCCGCCGGGGCCACGATGCTCGTCGGCCCGGACGGCACCGCGGTCGGCAGCGTCTCCGGCGGCTGCGTGGAAGGTGCGGTCTACGAGCTCGCGGGCGAGGTCACCGGCTCCGGTTCCGCCGTCGTCCAGCGGTACGGCGTGAGCGACGACGACGCCTTCGCGGTGGGCCTGACCTGCGGCGGGATCATCGAGCTGCTGGTCGAGCCGGTGTCGCGGGACACGTTCCCGGAGCTCGGCGAGGTCGCCGCCGCGATCACCGCGCGCGAGCCCGTCGCGGTGGTGTCCGTGGTCGAGGGCCCGGAGGACCGCATCGGCCGGCGGATGGTGATCTGGCCCGCGTCCGCGTCCGGGTCGTTGGGCTCCGAACGGCTCGACGCGGCCGCCGCCGACGACGCCAGGGGGCTGCTCGCCGCGGGGCGGACGGACACCCTGCACTACGGCCTCGACGGGGAGCGGCGCGGCGAGGGCCTCACCCTGTTCGTCGCCTCCTACGCCCCGCCCGCCCGCTTGATCGTCTTCGGGGCGATCGACTTCGCCGCGTCGGTGGCCCGCATCGGGGACTTCCTCGGCTACCACGTCACGGTCTGCGACGCCCGGCCCGTGTTCGCCACGTCGAAGCGTTTCCCCGGCGCGGACGAGGTCGTCGTCGACTGGCCGCACCGGTACCTGCGGGCCGAGCTCGACGCCGGGCGCGTCGACCCCCGCACGGTGGTGTGCGTGCTGACCCACGACCCGAAGTTCGACGTGCCGGTCCTGCAGGTCGCGCTCCGCGAGGACCTGGCCTACATCGGTGCGATGGGATCCCGGCGTACGCACGACGACCGGCTCGCCCGGCTGCGCGAGGCGGGGATGACCGAGGAGGAGCTCGCCCGGCTGTCCTCGCCGATCGGGCTGGACCTCGGCGCCCGGACGCCGGAGGAGACCGCCGTCAGCATCGCCGCCGAGATCATCGCCGGGCGGTGGGGCGGCGGCGGGGCCCGCCTGGCGACGATCGACGGCCGCATCCACCACGACGTGTCCTAGCCGGCCCTCAGCGGTCCGGCGGCTGGCAGTCCGGCTGGTCGTGGGCGCGGCGGAGGTCGTCGAGGAGCTGCTGGCCGACCGGCAGGAGCGCCACCCGGCGGCTGGTCCGCTCGAACAGCCGCGCGCCGACCCGCAGCTCCAGCGACCGGATCGCCTGGCTGATCCGCGCCGTCGACACGTGCAGGCGCGCGCCGGCCCGCCCGAAGTGCAGTTCCTCCGCGAGGGTGAGGAACGCCGCCAGCTCGATCCGCCGCGCTCCGGCGTCGGCCGGTGCCGATGCCGAGCCCGCGATGAGCGGCGCGAGCCGCTCGTGCCACATTGCACCGTGGGGTTCGATCCGTTGATCCTCACCTATGCCGGCGATGATCGACAATCGGGCAGGAGTCAGGAACACGACACTTCGCCGCCGCCGTCCGGGATACTCGGGCTGGTGGGCGACGATTCCCGCGCCGGTGCGGATCCATCGCTGCTGTCGCGGATGCCGGTGCGACTGGTCGTGCCGATCCTGCGGACGTCGCTGGACGACGGCCGCACCGCGCTGACCCTCGACGTGCTCGGCCGGGTGTCCGGGCGCAGCCGCCGGCGCATCTGCGGGGCGCTGAGCCGCACGGCACCGTGGATCGCGGGGTTCCCGCGGGCCAGGGACGAGCTCGTGGCGGGCGGGGCCCCGGCGCGGATCGACCGGGCGGCGACGTCACCGTTCGGCACCGAAGGATTCGGGACGGCCCGCCCGGGCGGGGTGACGCTGTGGAGCGACCGCTTCGGCGCGCACGCCGTGACGGGTGCGCTGCTGGAGTACCACCGTGACGCGGGCGGCACCGGGGGCCGGCTCGGGTTCCCCGCGGGCGACGCCACCGGCACGGCGCAGGAGTTCGAGGGGGCGCCGGACACCGGGCCGGTCACCGTGCGCACGTCGGCGCGCGGGACGTTCGCGATGCCGTCGCCGGTCGTGCGGCATCTGGCGCTGTACCGCGACCCGGACGACGTCCTCGGCGGCACCCTGAGCGAGGCCGAGGCGGTGGGACCTTCGGCGTGGGGCACCACCGGCGTCGCGCAGCGGTTCGAGCACGGCCTGGTCGTCGCCGTGCCCGGACGGCCGGCGCTGCTGATCGCGGGACGTCTGCGGCGGCTGCACGAGCGGCTCGGCGGGTTCGCCGGCGGGCTCGGGTTTCCGCTGGCCGGGGCGCTGCGGACGGTCACCGCGCTGCCCGGCGAGCCGCTGCGGGGCAACTGGTACCAGATCTTCGAGGGCGACCGGGAGACCGGCTGGGGCTCGGGGCTGCCCGGCGGCGGCGCGGTCGTCGTCGCGCCTGACGGCGCCGGGGCGGCGGTCCTGGTCGGCGGCCCGATCTGGGACGCGTACTGCGACGCCGGCGGCTTCGACGGCCGGCTCGGCTTCCCGGTCGCCGCCGCGCGGGGGAGCGCCGCACCCGCCGCCGCCGGTCGCTCGTCGCAGGTCTTCCAGGGCGGGGCGGTGCTGTGGAGCGAGGAGCACGGCGCCCACACCGTGTCGGGGGCTGTCTGGGAGCGCATCGTCGGCGACGGCGGCCCGGACGTGTTCGGCTGGCCGGTCGCCGACCAGCGGCCGTCCCCGGACGAGGACGATCCGTCCGCCTACCAGCAGGAGTTCGAGCACGGGACCGCCACGGTCCGCGACGGCATCGCCCGTATCTGGCGGATCTGACGAAGTCAAGACCCACAGAGGGTTGCGTTGATCACCGCTTGTGCGTTCTGCTGATCAGGCAGTGGCCCGGGTGCGTCCGTTGCGCGGCGGGCCGTTTCGGCACGTCCCCGCGGGAGGCAATCGTGTCCTCTTCCCACCGAGTCCGGGTGAGCGTCGACGTCGACGGCAGTCGCTACGTCGACGATGTCGAGCCCCGGACGCTGCTGGTCCATCATCTCCGAGAACGACTTGGCAAGGTCGGCACGGTCGTCGGCTGCGACACCAGCAACTGCGGCTCGTGCACCGTCCTCATGGGCGACCCCGACGGCGCGCAGCACTCCGTCAAGAGCTGCTCCGTCCTCGCCGTCCAGGCCGACGGCGCCGCCGTCACCACCATCGAAGGCCTCGCCGGGCCGGACGGCGCGCTGCACGCGGTGCAGCAGGCCTTCCACGAGCTGCACGCCCTGCAGTGCGGGTTCTGCACCCCGGGCATGATCCTGTCCGCGGTCGACCTGCTCCGCGACAACCCCGACCCGACGCAGGACGAGGTCCGCGAGGGCCTGTCCGGCAACCTGTGCCGCTGCACCGGCTACCAGAACATCGTCCGCGCCGTGCTGTCGGCCGCAACGGCCTTGCGCGCCGGTGCCCTCCTCGAGGACGAGGTGACGGCATGACCGGACCGGAGCGGAGCGGAGGGCCGGGCATCATGAGCACAGTGTTTGGGTCAGGCCGGCGCCGGAGCGAAGCGGAGGTGGCGGCATGACCGGACCGGAGCGGAGCGGAGGGCCGGGCATCGTCGGCGTGGTTGTCGGGTCAGGCCGGCGCCGGAGCGAAGCGGAGGTGACGGCATGACCACCGTCGCGGAACCGTCGGCGGGTGCCGCCGGGGAGGTCGGCGCGGCGCGCCGCCGCAAGGAGGACGCGCGGCTCATCACCGGGCGGACCCGGTGGACCGACAACATCACGCTGCCCGGGATGCTGCACCTGGCGATCCTGCGCAGCCCGCACGCCAGCGCCCGGATCGCCGGCGTCGACGTCCAGGCGGCGCGGCAGCTGCCCGGGGTCGTCGACGTGTTCAGCGCCGCCGACGTCGCCGGCGTCCAGGGCAGCCTGCCGTGCGCGTGGCCCGTCACCGAGGACATCGTCCACCCGGTCCGCCCGCCGCTCGCCGACGGGTTCGTGCGCCACCACGGCGAGGCCGTCGCCGTCGTCGTCGCCCGCGACCGGGACAGCGCCGTGGACGCGCTCGACGCCATCGAGGTCGACTACGAGCCGCTGCCCGCGGTCCTCGACCTGGCCGCGGCGTCCCGCGACGAAGGCCTCGTGCACCCGGACAAGGGCACCAACCGCTCGTACACCTGGATCTTCGACTCCGCGCAGGCCGGCACCGGCACCGATGTCGCCGCCGAGGCCGCCACCGCCGAGGTGACCCTGCACCGCCGTTACGTGCAGCAGCGGCTCATCCCCGCGTTCATGGAGCCGCGCAGCGTCGTCGTCGACCCCGGGGCGGGGGAGTACACGATCTGGTCGGCGACCCAGATCCCGCACATCCTGCGGGTGTTCTACGCGCTGCTCACCGGCGTGCCCGAGCACAAGATCCGGGTCATCGCACCGGACGTCGGCGGCGGGTTCGGCGGCAAGCTGCAGGTCACGCCGGAGGAGATGATCGCGTTCTTCGCCGCCCAGCGGGTACACCGTCCCGTGAAGTACACCGAGACCCGCGGCGAGTCGATGCTGTCGGCGCACCACGGCCGGGACCAGATCCAGGACATCACGCTCACCGCCCGCCGCGACGGCACGCTGACGGGCATCGACGTGAAGCTCATCGCCAACATGGGCGCCTACCTCGGCCTGGTCGGTCCCGGTGTGCCGATCCTCGGCGCGTTCATGTTCAACTCGATCTACAAGGTGCCCGCGTACCGCTTCGAGTGCGTCGGCGTGTTCACCAACACCACGATCACCGACGCCTACCGCGGCGCGGGCCGGCCCGAGGCGACGTACGCCATCGAACGGGCCATGGACGACCTCGCCGACGAGCTCGGCGTCGACCCGATCGAGCTGCGCCGGCGCAACTGGATCAGGGCCGAGGAGTTCCCGTTCACCACGGTCGCCGGGCTCGTGTACGACTCGGGCGACTACGACGCCGCCACCGACAAGGCCCTCGACCTGTTCGACTACGCCGGGCTGCGCGAGGAGCAGCGGCGCCGCCGCGACTCCGGCGACCCGGTGCAGCTCGGCATCGGCGTGTCCACCTACACGGAGATGTGCGGCCTCGCGCCCTCACGGATCCTGGGCGCGCTGCGGTACGCCGCGGGCGGCTGGGAGTCCGCGTCGGTGCGGGTCCTGCCGACCGGCAAGGTCGAGGTGGTGACCGGCACCAGCCCGCACGGGCAGGGGCACGTGACGGCGTGGAGCCAGATCGTCGCCGACGAGCTCGGCGTCGCGTTCGAGGACGTCGAGGTCCTGCACGGCGACACCCGCACCTCGCACAAGGGCCTGGACACGTACGGATCCCGCTCCCTCGCCGTCGGCGGGGTCGCCCTCGTCGAGGCGTGCCGGAAGGTGCGCGACAAGGCCCGCGTCGTCGCCGCGCACATGCTGGAGTGCAGCCCGGAGGACATCGAGTTCACCGGCGGCGCGTTCCGGGTCCGTGGTACCCCCGACGCCTCGAAGACCCTGGCGGACGCGGCGTTCGCGGTGTTCGCGGCGCACGACCTGCCGGACGGCGTCGAGGCGACCCTGGACGCGGACGCCACGTTCGACCCGCAGACGTTCTCGTTCCCGCACGGCACCCACCTGTGCGCGACGCTCGTCGACACCCAGACCGGGCAGGTCACCATCCACCGGTACGTCGCCGTCGACGACGTCGGCAAGGTCGTCAACCCGCTCATCGTCGAGGGGCAGGTGCACGGCGGCGTCGCGCAGGGCATCGCACAGGCCCTGCACGAACAGGCCGTGTACGACGAGTCCGGCACCCTGCTGACCGGGTCGTTCGTCGAGTACACGATCCCCAGCGCCGCCGACCTGCCGGACTTCGTCACCGACCGCACCGAGACCCCGGCGACCTCCAACCCGCTGGGCGTCAAGGGCGTCGGGGAGGCGGGCGCCATCGCGTCCACCCCGGCCGTCGTCAACGCCGTCGTCGACGCGCTGCGCCCGTACGGCGTCGACGACATCGACATGCCCTGCACGCCCGAGCGGGTGTGGCGGGCCGTCAAGCGCGGAGGTACGTCATGATCCCCGTCGCGTTCGACTACCTGAAACCGTCCACGGTGCAGGACGCGGTCGCGGCGCTCGGCGCCTCCGAGGACGCCAAGGTGCTCGCCGGCGGGCAGTCGCTGCTGCCGGTGCTGCGGCTGCGGCTCGCCGCACCGGCGCTGCTGGTCGACCTCGCGGGGGTGCCCGGTCTGAGCGGCGTCCGGCTCGACGGCGACACCCTGGTGGTCGGCGCCATGACCACCCACGCCGAGGTCGCCGCGTCGCCGCTGGTACAGCGGCACGCACCGCTGCTCGCGGCGGCCGCGGCGAGCGTCGGCGACCGGCAGGTGCGGCACCGCGGGACGCTCGGCGGTTCCCTGGCGCACGCCGACCCGGCCGCGGACCTGCCCGCGGTCGCCGCGGCCCTCGACGCGACGTACGTCGTGCAGGGCCCGGGCGGGCGGCGCGAGGTGGCCGCCGCGGACTTCGCGGTGGACCTGTTCACCACGGCGCTCGCCCCAGACGAGGTCCTCGTCGAGGTGCGGCTGTCCACTGTGGATGGCTGGGCGGCGCACTACGAGAAGTTCCACCGCACGGCGCAGGCGTGGGCGATCGTGGGCGTGGCCGCCGCCGTGTCCCGGTCGGACGGGACGATCACGGGCGCGCGGGTCGCACTCACCAACATGGGCCCGGTGCCGCACCGGGCGGTCGAGGTCGAGGCGGCGCTGACCGGCGGACCGGCGACGGTGGAGGCGGTGGAGGCGGCGTGCGCGTCCGCCTCCTCGGGCACGTCGCCCGTCGACGACCTGACCGCGTCGGCGGACTACCGCCGCGACCTGGCGCGGATCCTCACCGCCCGCGCGGTCCGCAAGGCGCTCGGCATCTGATCCCGGGCCCGGAGGAGGAGGGTCGTCCGCTGCCCTCATCCTCCGGGCGTCCGGGTGTCGCAACGGCCTTGCACGGCCGGCGACGCCGGGTCGGACGCCCGGGGTTTCGGGGGGGAAAAAATCTACCGCTCTACGGGGAGGGGGTTCGGTTGGGGGGGTGGACGCGTACCCCCCCAGCCCCCTCCCCCCGTCTTGTGGTTGTTGCCCCACCATCGTTGTAACAAACCTCC